>JACIWD010000099.1 GCA_014361165.1 Candidatus Mnemosynella bozhongmuii | reverse complement strand
GCTCCGGAGATAGAGCTCTCCCTCAGACTGAGAGAGTTTGCCGCAACTCTCTCAGGAAGAGAGCAGCTCGCAGCCGAGGCATTTGCGGAGGCAATGGAAATCATTCCGAAGACCCTCGCAGAGAACGCAGGACTTGATCCAATTGATACAATAGTCGATCTGAAGGCCGCTCACGAGAGAGGAGAGAAGTCTGCTGGTCTGAATGTCTTCACAGGCGAAGTCGTTGACATGCTCAAAGAAGGAGTTGTCGAGCCGCTGAAAGTTAAAACTCAGGCGATTCGCTCGGCGACTGAAGCGGCTGTGATGATTCTGAGAATCGATGATGTCATAGCTGCGAAGAAGCTAAGCGAGGAAGAAATGAAGTCGGAGATGGGCGGAGAAGAGTTCTGAAACTCTCTTCTCATCTTTTTCTATTTTCTCGCGTCTTTTTCAAAGAGATTTTTAATCACTCTGCTCTGCTATCTTACCGAAAGGTTTAAGTTTTAACTCTTCAGTATTACCACTCATGCCAGAAGTAATAACAGATGTGCTCAGGAGTGCTGAAAGTGATGGAATAAGTGAAACAGAAGCACTTCAGCTTCTTAAAGGTATCAGAACAACCTCTGAGTTCTCAGAGCTCGCAAGAGTTGCATCCAAGGTGAGGGATGAGGAAGTAGGACCCTTATTTAAGTTTGATGGCTTCATGGGGTCTCTAACTCCGTGCAATATGAATCCTCCATGCAAATACTGCAGCAGATCCGCCGGGAATCGACCAGATTTCGCTGACAGAACTCTGACGATCGATGAGGTTGAGCTCGGAGCCAGACTAATAGCAGAGACAGGAACAAAAAGAGTGGAGATCGGTGGCGGGACGTCTCGCGAGGGAGCAGGCGAGAAGATCATCAGCGCTGTGCAGGCAATCAGAAAAGTTTCTTCCATGGACATATGGGTGAACGTGGGCCCCTCTTTGACAAGAGAGGATCTTATTAAGTTGAAAGAGCTCGGAGTAAAAGAAGTTGCCAGCAGTCTGGAAACTATAAATCCAGAGGTTTTCAGAGAAGCAAAGCCGGGAGATAGTCTTGAGGCGAGAATGAAGCTTGCAGAGGAGATAAATGAAGTTGGTCTTGGTCTTAACAGCGTCATTATGGTTGGATTGGGGAGCAGTTACGAGGATTACGTCAAGCACATCTTCTGGCTCAAGAAATTCGAAAATCTAAGCCATGTCTGCATAACTGGATTGAACCCGATTCCCGGAACGCCTTTTGAGAAAAGACCGATGGCCAACCCCTTTGAGGTTGCAAAGGTTGGAGCAGTTGCGAGGCTCGTGCTCAGAACTCTGGACATATCCTTCGGAGGTATGATGAACGATCCCAGACTTCTCCCGCTCTGGATAATGGCTGGAGCTAACAGAGCGATTCATCTCGGAGCTCACGTTCACAGAGCAGGATCTTGGAGAATCCACCACGCCGGAGCGATCATCGAAAGAAACGGTGATGTAGAGTTCGTGAACATGCTTCCTCTGACAACGAGGATAGTCAGAGAGATGGGGATGGAGGCGGACGTTGAATGAAGAAAATCATCTCATCACTTCTTCTCTTGGCTCTTGTTCTCACGATCTCTCTGAGCGGATGCGCCGAGCAGAAGGAGATCAAAGCGAAAATCGTTGATCAGGCGGGAAGGGAGGTTGAGATTGGTGAAGTTGAAAGAGTTGTCAGCCTGTGGCCCGAGGCTACGAGAGTTCTCTTAGCACTTGGAGTTGAGGACAAGATTGTCGGACTCGACACCGACAGCAAACGCGATCCTGTTCTGGTCAGGGCTTTTCCGGAAAAGCTTGAGAAAATACCGGATGTGGGAAGCTCCGTGAGAGGAACTCTGAGCCTTGAAAAACTTATGGAGTTAAAACCGGATGTCGTGTTTGTTAGAACGGAAGACGTGGAGTTGGCCAACAAAATTCAGAACGACTTCGGAATACCGGTGGTCTGCGTCAGGGTCTCGCCACCTCCGGATCATGAGTTCTCACTCGATATAATCTCGATAATCGGAAAGGTCGTTGGAAAGGAGGAAAGGGCGGAAGAGCTGGTCTCGTATCTTGAAGGAAAGATAAAGACCGTGACGGATGTCACAACAAAAATTCCGGATGCTGAAAAGCCGAGAGTTTATGAGAGCAGAGCAGATTCCGTGCTTATAGCTCATGCATGGGCAGGATCTCCAGTAAAATACGCTGGCGGCATAAATGTTGTCAACGAAGCCATGCCCGAAGCAAAAGCTCCTTGGGTGACGGTTTCGATGGAAGATGCCCTTAAGTGGAATCCAGACGTTATAATCCTCCACGCCTTCGGAAGTGCGAATCCCGAAGATTTGATGAACGATCCGAAGTGGCAGCCCGTGAAAGCCGTGAAGGAAGGAAAGGTCTACAAGCTCCTCATAGGATGGGTTGGATGGTATCCGGAGTGCTTCGTGATAAATATTATGGCGTACGCCAAGGTTCTTCACCCTGATAAGTTTGACTATGATGTGGAGAAGGAGGCCAACGAAATTCTCAAGTTCTTTTACGGAGTTGACGGGCTTTACACGAAGTTGAAGGAGGATTTCAATCTCTCGGAGGTATGAAAATGAGGTGTCTCGACTACCCTCCGGTCGATCCAAGTATAATTTCCGAGCTCGCCCACTCGGTGGAGAGGTTCATGGTTCTCGCTGTAGCCGTTGAGCACAAACTGTTCGATGCGTTCAAGAAGCCGAGGAGCGCTGAGGAGGTTGCCAGAGAGTTGAACCTCAACGAAAGGATTACAAAGAAGCTGTGCAATGCCTTAGCAGCTTCCGGCTTTTTGAGGGAAACTAACGGGAAGTACGCTTTGACAGAGGTTTCGAGAGTCTTTTTCGTGAGTGATTCGCCATATTACCAGGGGAACCTCATAAAGCTTTACAAAAAGACAAGGCAGGAAAGGTGGGGAAGACTTGAGGAAGCCTTAAGAAACGGACCCCTCGGATTCCAGAGATTTCATTCCGTTTTTGACGAAAGCTTCATACTCGCGATGGCTGAAGGGGCTGTAAGGTGGGATCTGCCGAGAACCGTGGAAATCCTCAAAGAAGTTCCGGAGTTCATGAAGGCGAGGAAGATTCTCGATTTAGGAGGAGGTCACGGGTTATACGCGCTGGCTTTTAAAGAAATAAATCCAGAGGCCGACGTGTATCTCTTCGACCTGCCGCACGTAATCGAAGTTGCGAAGAAGTTCGTCGGAGACAAGGTTAACCTGATAGCCGGAGATTTCACGAAGGACGACATAGGCTCCGGTTACGATATGGTGTTCGCTTCGGACATCTTCTACAGACCTCGCGAAGAGCTCGAACTCGTTTTGAGGAAAGTCCACAACTCCCTGAACGAAAACGGGTTGCTTATAGCGAAGCACTGGTACATCGACGATCTCAGAGAGGATACCACAGCAGTTTTCTTCGATCTGATGTTCTCGATACTTGAAGACACCGACAGAGTTTATTCGACACCAGAGTTCTGCGAGATCATTGAATCCTGCGGGTTCTCAATCGTCGATATTTGCGATCTTGGCAATACATACAGCCCCTCCAAGATTGTCGCAGCCAAGAAGATTGTTACAGCTAAAAGGGGGTGATCTGTATGGAGATCGTGAGATTTGATGAGATGGAGAAATTCAACACACCTGAAGGTGTCATGACACCTCTTTTTGTTTCCGAGAAGATTGCAGTGATCCACTTTAAATTCCCTGCTGGACTGAAGGTTGAACCGCATTCCCATCCGAGGGATAGCGTGATGGTCATAACAAAGGGAAAGGTCAGGCTGAGATCGGAAAAGGGAGATGTTGAACTGGGTTCGCGTGATCTTGCATACATTCCAGCAGACTTCGTAACCGGGCTTGAATGCGAGGAAGAGGCTGAGGCTATTGCGATAACCGTTGGAGCGAGATACAAGACGATGGACGAGCTGAAGGAAATTCTGAGGAGGATCAGCAATGCTGACAGATGAGATGAGGGAGATATTGGGGAGAAACATCTGCTACTTCGCAACTTCGAGCAAAGATGGAAAACCAAATGTGGTCCCGGTGGGCTTGGTTGAACCGATAGACGATTCACGGTTTCTCATCGTGGATGTAAGGATGAACAAGACGAGGAAAAATCTTGAGGAGAACGACAGAGTTGCCTTGGCGGTGACAGATGTCGAAAGGCTCGGAGCCTATCAGTTCAAGGGCAGAGCAAAGGTCGTGACTGAAGGAGAACTTTTTGAGAGGGCAAAGAGACTCGTTGAGGAGAGGGTGGAAAGAAGGAGGAAAAGACTAAGGGAGAGACTTGAGAGGGAAAAAGATCCAGAAATACGGAAGAAGCTCGAAAATATGATGGAGAGAGAAATGAAGCCAAAAGCAGCAATTGTTGTCGAAGTAGAGGAGATCTATCCGTGCATGTGAGGTGAATGTATGAGAGAAGTTCTTGCCCTCCTTTTAATGATCTCTCTCGTCGCATCTCTCTCCGGATGCACGACACCGGTCGAAGAGGGAACAATCAAGATTAAGGATGCTGTCGGCAGGGAAGTGGAGATTCCGAGCAAAGTGGAGAGAATTGTAAGTTTGAGTCCTGATGCAACAAGAATTCTCGTGGCACTTGGAGAAGAAGAGAAGATCGTCGGAGTTGAAAGTTATGCAAAGAGATGTCCGGTTCTGAATAAAGTTTATCCCGAAATTAAAAATGTCTCCGATGTTGGGAATCCATGGCAGGGGACTCTTAGCCTCGAAAAAATTGCAGAGCTTCAACCCGATGTCGTCTTTGTGTACGGAACTCTCACGGAGGTTGCAGATAAGATTCAGAATGACCTCGGAATTCCAACAGTCTGCACCTACAGAACAGTCAGGGATCTGGATGACTTCCTGGAGACTGTCAGACTCGTTGGAAAGGTCGTTAAAAAGGAAGAGAAAGCCGAGGATATTGTAAATTACATTTCAATGTGGTTTGAAGAACTCGAAAATAAAACCTCATCTGCACAGGAAAAACCGAAGGTTCTCGTTGTCGCTCCACCGTTTTCAAAAGATCCGCTTAGAGTTATGTTCGGCGAGCATCCATTCACGCTGCGTTACGCCGGAGGAATAAACGTTGCCTCCAGCATAGAAAGCAGCGGTTACGGTCCTTGGGCAACTGTGTCATTTGAGCAGGTTGCACTTTGGAATCCAGACGTCATATTCATCCACGGCATGTCACTGCTGACACCGGAAGATCTAAAGAACAGCGCTGAATGGAGAGAGATAGAGGCTGTAAAGGAAGGAAAGGTCTACAAGGTTTTCATAGGTTACGTCGGATACGATCCCGCTCTTCTGGTCGTTCAGACCATGCACATGGCAAAAGCTCTCCATCCCGAGCTCTTCAACTGGGATTTCGAAGAAAAGGCAAACGAAGTTTTCGAGGTGATTTACGGTGTCGATGGAGTTTATACACAGCTTCAGGAAGAGTTTGGACTCTCCAAAGTATAAGCTTGGTCTGATTCTTTTACCCCTCTTACTTTTCCTCATATACATGAGCCTTGGAAAGTATTCCGTCTCCTTAACCGAACTGCCTTCGACGCTATTTGAAGATTCTATGGAACGGGCGATTCTTCTGAACGTGAGACTGCCGAGAGCTATTGAAGCCATGCTCTTCGGAGCTTGCATGGGTATTTCGGGAGCTGCGCTGCAGACGACTCTCAGGAATCCTCTTGTGAGCCCCTACATTCTCGGGATCTCATCCGGTGCAGCGTTCGGAGCAGCTCTTTCAATCGCTCTGCTCGGCTCGGGCTACTTCTTTTTAACTCAACCATCCGCAATCATCTTCGCACTGATTGCAATCTTTCTGACCCTTTCGATGGCAAAATTCAGGGGGCAGTTTTCACCGGTCTCTTTAGTCTTGGCAGGTGTAATAGTCTCAGCTCTTTTCTCCGGTTTGCTTTCTCTGATTCAGATACTGGTCGAGCCTGAGAAAACCCAGACGATTGTAGCCTGGATGATTGGAAGACTTCACACGATAACCTGGGGAGATGTATTCACCTCCTTCCCTCTTGCTGTGCTTGGAATTATCGGACTTCTGATTTACAGATGGAGGATATTCCTCCTCTCAATGGGTGATGAGGAGGCGAGAACACTTGGTGTTGACGTTGAAAGAGAAAGAATGCTCGTAATTCTCTTTGCATCGATTGCCACTGCTTCCGTCGTTTCTGTGTGCGGAATCATAGGATGGGTCTGTCTGATATCTCCGCACATAACGAGATTTCTGGTCGGCTCTGATCCGAAAGTTCTCCTGCCAGCCTCAATCTCAGTTGGAGCCTCCTTCATGCTTCTCGCAGATCTTATTTCCAGAACTGTCTGGGTTTTCGAAATTCCTGTTGGAATAATAACAACACTCGTTGGAGCTCCAATGTTCCTGTATCTCATGAGGAGGGCCATGCATGAGTGGGGTTAAGGTGGAGAATCTTGAGTTCGGATACAGGGAGTTCAGAATAGAGAACATATCTTTTGAGGTGGAAAAGGGAGAAATCCTCGCCATTCTCGGACCCAACGGAAGTGGAAAGACAACTCTGCTGAAGTGCATGGCATCCATTTTGAAGCCACGAGGATGCATTTACGTCGATTCTCTTGATCTCAAAAAGTGCAGTCACCAGGAGATTGCAAAACTACTCGGCTACGTTCCCCAGATGCATGCTCCTTCTTTCCCGTATCGTGTCATAGATGTTGTTGTAGCCGGAAGGGCTCCTCATCTCGGGATAGGAACTCCGGGTAAAAGAGACTACAAGATTGCAAGAGAGGTCCTCGAAAAGCTTGGAATAGCGGAGCTTGCAGAAAGGCCTTACACGCAGCTCAGTGGAGGTCAGCTGAAACTCGTTTTAATAGCCAGAGCACTTGCACAGAATCCCAGGGTTCTCGTTCTCGACGAACCAACTTCGAATCTGGATATTAAAAATAAGATTCAGCTCTATCGCATTCTCAGAGATGTTTCAAAAGATGTTTCCGTAATCCTCAGCGAGCACGATCCAACCTTCGCAAGCTTTGCCGATAAGATTTTGCTAATGAAAAATGGGAGGATTGTGAGATTCGGAAAGACTTCGGATGTTCTCGACGAGAAAACACTCGGGGAAGTGTATGGCACTAAGCTCCACCTCATAAGGGTTAACGGAAGTCTACATGTAATTCCGGCGGTGGATTAGATGAACCTCACGGTTTCGAGATTCATCGGAGCCCTCGTCTCAATCTTGAACTTCTTGTAAAGCGCACTTGCAAGTTCAATGCACTTCGTTCCATCTCCGTGAACAGTGAGAATCTTCTCCGGTTTGTCCCTCATTCTCCTCACATATTCAATGAGCTGTCTCCTATCTGAATGTCCCGAGAATCCATCCACGGTTTCAATTCTCATGTTAACCTTAACTGTTATCGTCCTTCCTTCGTGACTCATTGGAATTTCCTTCCATCCTTTCTGAAGCCTTCTTCCAAGAGTTCCCTCAGCCTGATATCCAACGAAAACAAGAGTGTTCCTCTCATCCGGTGCAAATGCTTTCAGATATTCCATGACAGGTCCTCCATTCAGCATTCCCGAGGTGCTCAGGACAATGCACGGTTCAGAGCTGTCGAGAATCTCCGCTCTCTTTGAGCTTGAATCCACCTGTTTGAAATTCTCCGAGAGGAACGGATTCACTCCCTGATTGAATATAAGATTTCTGAGTTCGGAGTTGAGATATTCCGGATAGGCTGTATGGATGGCGGTTGCTTCCCAGATCATTCCATCGAGATAAATCGGGACCTCCTCTATAACACCGTTTCTCATTGCCTCCTCAAGAACTATCATGACTTCCTGCGATCTGCCCACCGCGAAGGCTGGAATGAGAACCTTTCCCTTGTTGTCAATCGTCTCCCTTATAATTCTGTGGAGCTGGGCTTCAGCCTCTCTTCTTGAAGGCTGAAAGTCCTCGTTTCCTCCATAGGTTGCCTCCATCACGAGAGCTTCAAGTCTCGGAAATTCATTCACCGCAGGTTCGAAAAGGCGCGTTTTCTCAAATTTGAAGTCTCCCGTGAATGCAACATTGTAGAGACCCTCACCTATGTGGAAGTGCGCAACAGCCGAGCCGAGGATGTGACCTGCATTGTGAAATGTCAGCCTGACATCCGGAGCTATATCCGTGACCTCTCCGTAGTTTAAAGTGATCACGTGTTTCAGAGCCTCTCTTATGAGCGAGGAATCATAGGGCACTCGCCTGCCCTCTTTATTTGTAACATCTATGTAATCGAGCTGAAGAAGCACCATCAGATCCCGCGTGGGTGGGGTGCAGTAAATGGGTCCATCGTATCCGTATTTGTAGAGCAGCGGAATGAGTCCGCAGTGATCAAGATGCGCATGAGTCACGACAACCGCATCTATCTCGGAAATCGGATTCACCTCGGGGATGTAGAGATAGGGAATTCCGTTCTCCTCCGATCCCGTGTTAACTCCGCAGTCAATCATAATTTTCGTGTTCGGAGTTGAAAGAAGGGCAGAACTCCTTCCAACCTCTCTGAAACCACCGAGAGCAGTTACACGAACCCAGTTATCCTTCGAGGATATCTCTCTGTGAATCCTCTGCCCTATTTTCTTCAAAATCTCCTTTCTCGAATCCCTCTCAGCAAGGAAGAAAGCTCTTATGTTCTTAATCGTCGTGGATTCAATCGGAGGCTTTCTCACAACCTTCGGTGTCCACCCTATTTTCTTTGTTATCTCTCTGAGATTCATTCCATGCTTTCCTATGACAACACCTGGCTTTTCAGCCTCTATGAGAATCTCTCCAGTCTCCGGATCAAAATGAAAGTCAAGTTCTCCGCTGTTCTCGGGCAGAATCTCCTTTATAATCTCGATTGCCTTCTCAGGAGGAACAAGAACCTTCGGGTCAGGTCTGACGACAATTCTCTTTCTGAGCTCTTTTGCAAGAGACCTTATCAGATTCGCATCATCCGCAATCTTTCTGGGTTCATCAGTATATATCACAAGCTCCGGGCCCTCAAACTCGAGATCGGTTATCCTTACTCCTTCTGGCAATCTCTCAACTATCCTCTTCTTAAGCTCCTCCTTCACCGGATTCTGCGGCACAGCCATCGACCTTTGGGAAAATGTTTGGGATCAGATTTCAACGAATTTTTCGAAATATCCCTCATTTGTGATTTTCACAATGTCAATACCATCTCCTGAAGCAGAATCTCTCTTCATCGCAGCTTTCAGAGCTCTTATTGCAAGTTCCTCTCCATTCTCCGTGCTCATGTCCTCCTCATATCTGTCCTCAAGAACTCCATATGCAACTGGAGAACCCGAGCCTGTTGCAACAATTTTCTTCTCCTCAAGAAGTCCTCCAAGCGGGTCAAGTGAAAATATTCTCGGTCCAGTTGAGTCAACTCCTCCTATGATGAGCTGAATCAGGTAGGGGAAGTATCTGCTCTCCCACAGAATATTTGAAATCAGTGTTGAAGCTGCTTTTATGCTCATCGGAACTTTCCTCTGAAGTTCGTAGAGTCTCAGCTCAACCGAAATGAGTCTTGCAATCCTCTGAGCATCTGCAACTGAACCGGCTGTGGTTAGCGCAATTTTATCCGCAATTCTGTAAATCTTCTTTGTATCTCTGCTTGCTATGAGATTTCCCATTGTGGCTCTCTTTTCAGTCCCGAGAATCACTCCATCTCTGCAGACTATCCCTATGGTCGTAGTGCCCTTATAATACACCTCATCATTCATCTCTCATACCTCTCAGCATTGCTGATAAAAAAC
>JACIWD010000098.1 GCA_014361165.1 Candidatus Mnemosynella bozhongmuii | reverse complement strand
CAGCTGAAATGAATTTTCAAGCGTTTTGAAATTTAAAAAAGAGAAGTTTAAAATGGGAGAAGCTTCCCTTCACCACTCCAGTCCAAGCTCCTTTAATTTCTCCTCCTTCGGTATTCCCATCTCGTCCCAGCCTCTGAACTCGTAATACTCGCTGAGCATGATATTCCATGCCGGAAGATGCTCCGCCGAACCGCCCTCTCCTCTCTTGTGTGTGAGAACTCTGAGCGGCATCGTGTCATCCTTTCTGCTCACTCCGCACTTCACATTGAACATCCTCTTTATGTTGTAGATCCTCTCTCCGGTCTTCAGGAACTCCTCAACTGTGAAGTTCCATCCGGTTGCTGCATTCAGCCAGTCCACAAGATGAGTGACGGTGATTCCACCGAATATCAGGAACTTGCAGAGAGTGAGTGAATCAAACATTGCCATGAGGTTCTGCATCTTCGCAGTCATCTCTCCCTTGCCCTTAACCTCAAATCTGTCCAGAGGTTCGCTGTATCCGAGCTCCGGAATTACGACTCTTCCCTCAAGCGGATGGGTGAGTCCCTGAAGATGGCAGGCACCTCTGTTAGAGGTGGCATAGGCAACCGCAATGCTTGAATATGCTCTCGGATCATGCATCGGGAGTTCAAGTCCTTTTGAGTGTATTGCCATTTCCAGAGCGAGACCTCCAAGTTTTTCAGCTGCTCTCCTGACTCCCTCTGATAGAAGAGCTCCGATTCCCTCTTTCTTTGCTATCATCTCAGTTAAACGAATTGCCGCATCGGCATCTCCCCATCTCAGCGGAAAACCTATGTCGCTCTCCTTCAGAATTCCTTTTTCATAAGCCTCCATTGCAAACGCAACGATCGATCCGGCTGAAATCGTGTCAATTCCGTATCTGTTGCATATCTCATTTAGCTTGGAGACAGCTCCGAGATCATCTATCAGGCACATTGAACCGAATGCACCTATGGTCTCATACTCGGGACCTGCCTGCTCCTCGAGTTTCCACTTGCCTTCTTTGATCTCCACAACTCTTCCACACCCTATCACACAGTTCTTGCAGAAGTACCTCCTCTTCAGAATGGTTTCGGCCATTCTCTCTCCGCTCAGCTTCTCCGCACCCTCAATCCACCTTCCCTGAAGCCAGTTCTTTATTGGAAGATCTCCTATTTCCTCAACCATCAGAACGATGTTCGCTGTTCCGTACTTCCCCATTCTCTCCGCTTTCTCAGCAATCATCTTTCCGAGACCTTTTGTCAGCTCCTTCAGCCTTTCCTCATCATAAACAGGAATCTCCTTATCTCCTCTCACCGCAATTGCCTTGAGGTTCTTTGAGCCCATCACAGCACCCATTCCGGTTCTTCCGGCTGCTCTGGCATCCCTTCCATCGTTCATAACCGCAGCTATCTTCACAAGCCTCTCGCCGGAAGGACCTATTGAGGCTGTCACTGCCTTCTCATCGGTCTCCTCCTTGAGAATCTCATCAG
This sequence comes from Candidatus Mnemosynella bozhongmuii, assembly GCA_014361165.1. Taxonomy (GTDB): domain Archaea; phylum Halobacteriota; class Archaeoglobi; order Mnemosynellales; family Mnemosynellaceae; genus Mnemosynella; species Mnemosynella bozhongmuii. Next base: position 406 of record JACIWD010000098.1, on the reverse strand, counting down.
TCTCAAAGGTGTCCTTTCCCCAGAGGTGAGATGCATCTCTGATCTCCACGCCTCCCTCATGAACCCAGAGATAAACAGGCTTCTCGGATTTTCCGGTTATGATGATTCCATCGTATCCGGTTTTCTTGAACTCAACACCCCAGGTTCCTCCAGAGTTTGCCTCTCCCCAGATGCCGGTAAGAGGAGATTTCGCACAGACTGAATGTCTTCCGCTGTTCGGGACTTTAACTCCGACAAGAGGTCCTGTCATGAAGATCAGGATGTTCTCTGGAGAGAGAGGATCAACCTCTGCGGGATTCGGAAGTTCATCGTATATAATCTTCGCAGAAAGACCGCTTCCACCGATGAACTTCTTCGCAAGTTCCTCTTTCAGCTCCTCCTCTCTGATCTCATTTCTTGTTAGGTC
>JACIWD010000097.1 GCA_014361165.1 Candidatus Mnemosynella bozhongmuii | reverse complement strand
GATATCCGATGGCAACCGATGCTATGCTCAGAATTCCGGATTTCCTCATGTTTTCAAATGCCCTTTTTGTCTGATCGAGAACGACATTCTTTGTTATTCTGTCAAGAATCTCCTGATCTCCCGATTCAACTCCAACGAATAGAGCGACACATCCGCTCTTTTTCATCTTCTTTAGAAGATCCAGAGACATTCTGTCAACTCTTGCTGTTGCTCCCCATTTGATTTTGATTTCCCTTCTCAAAATTTCATCGCAGAACTTTTCGACCCAGTTTCTGAGAAGCGTGAAGGTGTCATCCATGAACGTGATGAACTCAACCCCGTATTCCTGGATGACGTGCTCAATCTCATCAACAACATTCTCAACGCTCCTTATTCTCAGCTTTCTTCCGTGAAAGGCGGAAGAAGCGCAGAAACTGCATCCCATCGGACAGCCTCTGCTTGCTATCATCGTCGTGAATTTGTGAGGAAGTCCCAGAGCCTGGTATCTGTCCATCGGGAGAAGATGTCTTGCCGGAAATGGAAGAGAATCGAGATCCTCTATTTTCTCCCTCTCTTCAGTTCTGATGAGCTCTCCATTCTTCAAAAACGATATTCCCTTTACCTTCTCAGGCTCTTCTCCGCTCTCGAGAGCTCTGTAAAGCTCGAGGAATGTGATCTCTCCTTCTCCTCTGACCACAAAATCAGCTCCGCTCCTGAGTGTGTCCTCATCGCAGAAGGTTGGGTGATTTCCGCCGCAAACAATCGGAGCATCGATTCCTTCCTCTTTGATTCTTTTCATCAGCTTTGAAGCATGTGGCATTATCGGGGTTGTGCATGTGATTCCTATGACCTTTGGGGATTCCCTTTTTATTTCTCCTAAAACCTCCTCTATCCCCATTCTGAGGGCGGGAGCATCTATGATCTTCACCGAAATCCCATTTTCCTCGAGCACCGCTGCAATGTAGGCAATTCCAAGAGGTGGAGCAAGAACGTTGAGAAAGGTTCTGTACTTGTTCGTGCTTTCGGGAGGATTGATCAGAAGAACATCAGCCATCAATCATTTTTTCTCCTTTTCTCATATTTAACTTGTGAGTTCAAAGGTCGGGGAAATAACATTTTTATCCAACCTCTCAGAACTTAGGATGAGGGAGAGCTCATGAGGATTGCAATGAAATTTGGCGGCACATCTGTGGCGGATGGAGAGAGAATCAGACATGTGGCATCTCTGGTGAAGAGCTACGAGAATGATGAGGTTGTTGTCACGGTCTCCGCACTCTCGGGTGTGACCGATGCTCTCATAGAAATTGCTCAGAAAGCTTCAAAAAACGGAAAGGTCTCTGAGGTGAAGGAATTCGTCAGCGATTTGCTGAAAAGACATCACGAAACTGCAAACAGTGCCATAAAGGATGAGAAGATAAGGGAAGAGGTCATAGAAGAGGTTGATTCACTTCTTGAAGACCTTGAGAGGGTGCTCACGGGAATCTGCTACATTGGAGAGCTCACGGAGAGATCTCTCGATTACATAGTTTCTTTTGGTGAGAGACTCTCCGCACCAATTGTGAGCGGTGCTCTGAGAGATCTCGGTAGCGATTCTCTGTGGATGACCGGAGGAGAGGCCGGAATAATCACGGATGATAACTTCGGTTCTGCGAGGCCTCTCCCGGATGTCTATGAGAGAATAAGGGAGAAGATTCTTCCCCTTCTCGGAGAGAGAATTCCGGTTGTAACGGGATTCATAGGAGAGACCGAGGAGGGTCAGATAACAACTCTCGGAAGAGGAGGGTCGGATTACACAAACTCGCTGATAGGTGCTGCAATAGATGCGGATGAGATCTGGTTCTGGAAGGAAGTGGACGGAGTGATGACCGCTGATCCGAAGATAGTTAAGGATGCGAGAACAATTCCCGAACTTTCCTATGCAGAAGTCATGGAGATGTCATATTTCGGAGCGAAAATTCTTCATCCGAGAGCGGTTGAACCTGCGATGGAAAAGAACATTCCCATAAGAGTGAAGAACACCTTCAACCCGTCCTTCGAGGGAACGGTGATAAAGAGAGATGTGAAGAGCGAGGAGGTTGTGAAGGCGGTGACGCTGATCAAAAATGTTGTTCTTCTGAACTTCTTCGGAGCCGGAATGGTCGGAGTTCCGAAAGTTGCATCAAGCGTCTTTGAGTTTCTCGCAGAAAATGACTGCAACATCATCATGATAAGTCAGGGGTCTTCCGAAGCCAACATTTCGGTTCTCGTTGACAGCAATTCCTTCAAGAGGATAAAGAGAGGGCTGAAGAAATTCAGCGAAAACGGATTTATAAGTTCGGTGAGCTTCAGAGAGGAGGTCTCAGCTGTCGCAGCGGTTGGTTCAGGAATGGTGGGTGTTCCGGGAGTTGCAGGAAGACTCTTCAGCGCCGTTGGAAGGAGAGGAATCAACATCATCATGATCAGTCAGGGATCATCAGAGCACAACATCTCATTTGTGGTCAGCGAGAGGGATGCGGAAGAGGCCGTGAGAGCTGTGCACGATGAGTTTATCGGAGGGAAGAAATGAAGCTGAGCTATTCCAGAGCAGGAGTGGACATATGGAAAGAGGATGAAGTTATAAGAGCCATCTCGAATGAGCTGAAGTTCAGAAGAAGGGGTTTTGGAGAGCCTCTTGAAATAAAGTTCCATTACGCGGGTTTCATAGACCTCGGAGAATTTGCCCTTGCGATAACGAGTGACGGAGTTGGGACGAAGATTCTGATTGCCAGAGAGATGAACAGGTGGGATACCATAGGGATAGACTGCATTGCGATGAATGTGAATGATCTGATTGCTGTTGGAGCCGAGCCCCTTGCCTTTGTTGATTATCTTGCGATGGAAAAGATGGACGAGAGAATTGCCGCTGAAATTGCAAAGGGTCTGAACAGGGGTGCAGAGCTTGCGAACATTTCCATTGTTGGAGGAGAGACCGCAACCCTGCCGGATCTCATCAAAGGGGTTGATCTCGCCGGCACATGTGTGGGATACGTGAAGAAGGAGGACATCATAACAGGAGAGAAGATAAAAGAGGGAGATGTTGTCATAGGAGTGAGAAGCAGCGGTCTTCACTCAAACGGATACACTCTGGTCAGAAAGGTCATAGAGAGGGCAGGACTCAGCTATCACGATCCACTCCCATATGACAGAAAGAGGACGATAGGAGAGGAGCTTCTGACTCCAACGAGAATCTACACAGACCTCCTTCCGATTATAAGAGAATACGACATTCACGGTCTTGTTCACATTACCGGGGGTGGCTTCAGAAAGCTGATGAGAGTCACAAAACTTGGATACAACATCTATGACCCTCTTGAACCGCATCCGGTTTTCAGATTCATCCAGGAGCTCGGTGAGATTGACGAGGAGGAGATGTACAGAACCTTCAACATGGGTATGGGATTCGCAATAATTTTGGATGAGGAAGATGCAAGGGAAGTTGAAAGAAGGGTTGATGGAAAGATTGTCGGGGTGATTGAGGGGGAGGGAATCGACATAAAAGGTCTGAGACCATTTGGATAGGGCTCGTGGGGTAGTGGACCATCCTCTCGGGCTTCGGACCCGAGGACCGGCGTTCGAATCGCCGCGGGCCCGTCTTCTGAATGAAAGGGGGAGGAAATCATGAAAGAAATGTTTGAAAAAGCGAGAAATCTGCTGATTGAGTTCAAAGGAGAGAACTATGCCTTTGGAGATGATGTCTTAAAGTTTTCCGGAAAATTTGCAGAGATTTTCGGTAAGAGAACAGTCATCATTTCCGGGAATACAGCAAGAAAAACCGGAATTCTGGATGAGATTCTGAGAAGTCTTGAGGAGAGAGGGATTGAAGTACGAGGAATTTTTGACGGAGCAAGACCGAATTCACCGAGAGAGGATGTTTACAGAATGGCGTATCAGCTTGCGATTTCAGAATGGGATTCTGTAATAGCGATTGGGGGAGGAAGCACAATAGATGCTGCTAAAGCGGCGCTCGTTCTGAGAAATTGCGGTGGAGTGATAGATGACTATTTCGGAACGGGAGAGGTTTCAAAGAGGTGCGGGAAGCTGAAGTTTCCTCTCATCGCAGTTCAGACCGCAAGCAGCTCTGCGGCCCACCTGACAAAATACTCGAACATCACAGATCCGGTTTCCGCACAGAAGAAGCTGATAGTTGATGAGGCAATTGTTCCTCCGAGGGCGATTTTCCAGTATGATGTCACGAGGCACATGCCTCCGAAGCTCACGAAAGAGGGAGGTCTCGATGGAATAGCTCACTGCTGGGAAGTCTGGATGGGAGCAGGGGACAGCAAGAAGATTGAGGAGGTTGCGAGGACAGGAATAAAACTGATCATCTCCTATCTTCCGAGGGCAATTGAGAACGGAAATGATCTTGAAGCCAGATATGCCCTCGGACTCGGAACTGATCTCGGAGGATATGCAATAATGCTCGGAGGAACAAGTGCGGCACATCTCGGAAGTTTCTCCCTCGTGGATATTCTTTCGCACGGAGAGGCCTGCGGGATTCTCAATCCCTATTACATGGTTCTCTTTGCACCTGCAATAGAGCCCCAGCTCAGAGCTCTCGGAGAGATTCTTAGGGAAGAGGGATATCTGAACGCTGATGTCTCATCCATGAAGGGAAGAGAGCTCGGAGAGACCGTTGCCAATGGAATGTTCGAGTTTCTGAGAAGGATTGATTTCCCTGTTTCGCTGAAGGAGGCAGGAGCAACGGAGAAGCACATTGAAAGAATGGTCACTGCAGCAAAGGACCCGCAGCTGAAGATGAAGCTCGAAAACATGCCGGTCCCGATGTCAGCGGAGAGAGGGGATGTTGACAGATATCTCAAACCAACAATTGAAGCAGCCTATGAGGGAGACCTTTCCCTGATTCCCGAAATTGAACTCTAACCCTTTTTCATTTTATCAGAGAGATTCCCAGAACAATCAGGATGATTCCCACGATTCTCTGAATTGTTATGCTCTCACCGAGGATGAGGACTCCAATCAGGAGGGCGACGAGAGGATATATGCTGCTGACAGGAACAACAAGACTGACGTCTCCGCTCTTCAGAGCATGATAATAGGCGAGAGTTCCAAGAAAAGAGCCGAGAATGCCTCCGATGGAGAGATAGAGAACTGTTCTCGAATCCAGGGTGAGAATCTCCTTCCACTCACCCATCAGGAATGAGAAGATGAGAATTATTGAAGTTGCAACTGCAGTTCTCACAACAAGCCCGGCAAACGGAGAGACATTCTGAAGCGCCATTTTCTCAATTGCGGGAGCGACTCCCCAGATGATTGCTGCGATGAGAGCAAATAGAAATGCTTCCATCCTACCACCCATCAGGATGAAGAGGTAAATCGGAAGATATAATACTTCTCCAACTGTTCCTCAATTTGACTGGAGGTCTGAGATCATGTGCAACCACACGATAATGTGCTGCGGTTCTCTCGTGAGGATTTGCGATTCCGAAATTGAGGTTCTCGATAAGCCGAGAACGAGGAGATGTCCTCTCGTGAGAGCTCTTTACGGTTATGAGAGAATTGACAGGGATGTTGTGAAAGAGATCGTCAGGAGGAAGATTGAGACAAAAGGATTCGCAACCGGGAACAGGGAGTTCTCTTCAGAGATAAGGGTTCTCTTTGGGGCATCGGAAATGATAATGGCGGCTCTTGAAGAAGGGCTCTTCGACTGCGCAGTTGTTGTTTCGGAAGGCGCGGGAACCGTGATAACCAGTAACGGAGAACTAGTGCAGATGATTGGAGCATTCCTGAACGGGATCGTCTCCACGAGCCCGGTTAAGGGAATCATTGAGAAGATAAAGGAGAATGGAGGAATCATTCTTGATGAGAGAAGTGCAGAGATTGATCAGGCGGAAGGTGTCAGAACTGCTTTTCAGAAGGGCTTCAGAAGAATTGCCGTAACGGTTGCGGGTTTCAGAAGTCAGGAAATAGCAGAGATAAGAAAGATTGAGAAAGAGCTCTCGTGTGATATCACCGTTTTCACGGTATGCACAACAAGAGCAACAGAGGAAGATGAGCAGAACCTCATGCTTTCGGATCTCATATGGAGCTGCAATTCGAGAATCGTGAGAGAGAGGATTGCAAAGAAAAGCATCTTTCAGATTGGAGTTTCAATTCCGGTCTTTGCACTGACGGAAAAGGGAAAAAGAGTCATTCTGAACTATCTGATGAAATCTCCAGAGAAATTCGTTGCCTTCAGAACAGAGCTGCCGTATCTTGTGAAGGAGAGATCTCCGGAGTAAAGGTGAAAATATTTAAAAGGGATTTCGAGCATTCTTAGTGATAAATTAAATGCTGGTGAGCAGATGATTGAAAGAAGATTGTTGATGATCCCGGGTCCTGTGGAGAATTCTCCAGAGGTCCTCATGGAGCTCGGAAAACCGCCGATATCTCACATGGATCCAGAATTTGCCTCCATTTTCGGAGAGGCTCTGAGGGATCTGAGAGAGGTCTTCCAGACCTCAGGACAGCCCTTCGTTGTCGCGGGTTCCGGAACTCTTGCAATGGAAATGAGCATTGTAAACGTCGTGGAAAGAGGGGAGAAAGTTCTCATAGTCTCAAATGGGCTGTTCGGAGACAGATTCAGGGATATCTGCGAGAGACACGGATACGAGTATGAC
>JACIWD010000096.1 GCA_014361165.1 Candidatus Mnemosynella bozhongmuii | reverse complement strand
TGATGCGGTTGTGAGATTTCAGGGAGGAGACAACGCCGGCCATACCGTTGTGGTTGGAGGGGAGAAATTCAAGCTTCACCTGATTCCCTCAGGAGCAGTGAGAGGGAAGAGGCTTCTCATAGGTCCCGGTGTTGTGGTGAATCCTCTGTCTCTGAAGAGAGAGATGGATGAACTGAGAAGCAGAGGGATCTCCATAGGGAAGGAGAATCTCGGAATAGACATGAAAGCCGGAGTGATAATGCCCTATCACATTCTTCTGGATAAGCTCACCGACAGGAGAACCGGAATAGGAACAACTCATAAAGGAATAGGATTTGCCTATCAGGACAAAATCGGAAGAAATGAGATTCAGATGATTGACCTTACTGAGGAGGAGATTTTCTGGAGGAAACTTGAGGAGATAATTCCTCTGAAGGAGGCGATTGTTGAGAAGCTCGGGGGAGATAAATCAGAGGTGAGAAATGAGGAGCTCCTGAGAAGGTATCTTGAAATTGGCAGAGAGGTTAAGGAGTGCCTCACAGATGTTTCCTTCGAGGTTAATGAAAGGCTTGAGAGAGGGGAGAACATACTTGCTGAGGGAGCTCAGGGAACATTTCTCGATGTTGTTCACGGCACGGGAAAATATGTGACCTCCTCAAACACAATCTCCTCAAGTGCATGCGTCAATCTCGGAGTAAGTCCGAAGAAGGTTGATAAGATAGTTGGAGTTGCGAAAGCATACACCACAAGAGTTGGGTCTGGTCCCTTCCCGACCGAGATTCACGGAGAGCTTGGAGAGAGATTGAGAGAAATTGGAGGAGAGTTCGGAACAACCACGGGAAGACCGAGAAGATGCGGCTGGTATGATGCGGTTTTGATGAGAAAGGCAGTTAAACTGAATGGCTATACTGAGCTGGCTGTAACAAAACTTGACGTTCTGGGAGGTTTGAAGAATATAAAGATCTGTGTTGCTTACGAGCTTGATGGAAAAGAGCTCAGGTATCCTCCTGAGAGAGCTGAGGAGCTCTTCAGATGCACCCCTGTTTATGAGGAGCTGGATGGATGGGATGAAGATATCAGCGGAGCAAGAGAACCATCAGAACTTCCAAAAAATGCAAGAGCATACATTGAGAGGATTGAGGAGCTTGCAGGAGTTCCTGTCACCATTGTTTCGGTCGGAGAGAGAAGAGACCAGACTATTTTGTGGAGATGACCGGAGAATTATATGAGAAGTTGAATGGAGATGTCAGATGCAAGGTATGCGCCCATTACTGCAGAATAAAGCCCGGAGCATCCGGTATATGCGGAGTTCGGAAGAACTTAAATGGCGAGATCATCTCTCTGATTTACGGGAAGGTTTCCTCGACAAACATCGATCCGATTGAGAAGAAACCGCTATACCATTTCCTTCCAGGAAGCCTTTCATATTCCTTCGGTTCAGTTGGCTGCAACTTCTCCTGTTCCTTCTGCCAGAATTTCACGATCTCCCAGGAGTGGAGTGAGGAGTATCTGTATGAGCTTCCGCCGGAAAGTCTTGTGAGGAGAGTTATTGAGAGTGGATGTCCATCTGTTTCATGGACATACAATGAGCCCACAATCTGGTTTGAATACACGAGAGATTGCTCCATTCCTCTAAGAGAGAGAGGAGTGAAAGTGGTTTATGTGACGAACGGATACATGAGCGAGGAATCTCTTGAAGAGATCGTAAAATTTGTGGATGCATTCAGTCTGGATATAAAGTCATTTTCGGAAGATTTCTACAGGAAAATCTGCAGAGGTAAACTTGAGGTTGTTCTTGAGAATGCGGTGAAGGCGAAGAGGAAGGGAGTTCATATAGAGGTTGTGAATCTGGTGATTCCGGGTTACAATGATTCTGAAAGAGAGATAGAAGAGCTCTCACGCTGGATAGTCGAGAATCTCGGAGATGACACTCCGGTGCACTTCACGAGATTTCACCCTGATTACAGAATGATGGATGTCCCGCCAACTCCGCTCAGAACTCTCGAGAGGGCCTATGAGATAGCAAAAAGAGAGGGACTCCTCTATGTTTACGTTGGAAATGTTATGAGTGAGAGGCTGAACTCAACATTCTGTCCGAACTGCAACGAACTGCTTATAGCGAGAAGGGGCTTCTCCTCAAAAATAGTTGGGCTGGAAGGGGACAGATGCAGAAACTGCAACACAAAAATAAATGTTATTCTGGAATAAAGGTGAGAAAATGGCGAAATCAATAAGAGAGATGCTCAACAGAGGTATAAGCTGCAGAGAACTTGCAAAATGTGTTCTGGGGTTAAAGGATATAGATATTGAGATTTACAGAATTCTTCTCGAACAGGGAGAGATGAGAGTTGAGGAAATTGCTGAAAGAATAGGAAGAGACCCGAGCACAACTTACAGAGCTCTTCAAGAGATGATAAAGTGTGGGATAGTCTTCAGGGAGAGCAGAAGCATAGGCAGTGGAGGTTATTATTATGTCTATAAGGCGGTGGAGAAGGAGGAGTTCATAAAGCTCATTGAAGAATGCATCGAGGAGTGGGAGGAGAAGATGAGAGAAAAGATTAAAAGAATGGAGGAGGAACTCTTCGGGAAGGGTGAATGAGATGGCGAAGATTCTTGTTTACGAAGGATTTGACGAGGATGCTCTTGAAGAGCTGAGAAAGAGATATGAGGTCATTTATGATCCGAGAGTTCCCGAGAAAGAAGAGCTTCTCGAGAGCATAGTGGACTGCGATGCGATCATTGTGAGAACATACACAACGGTTGATAAAGATGTCATAGACAGGGCGAGAAAACTGAAGGTCATCGCAAGATACGGTGTTGGGCTTGAGAGGATTGATGTTGAGTATGCGAAAAAGAAGGGGATAGAAGTTGTTAACAGCCCTCTGGGAAATGTGGACAGTGTTGCGGAGCTTGCAATTCTGCACATGCTCGCAACTCTGAGAAGACTTGTTGAGGCTGACAGGAGTGTTAGAAGAGGAGAATGGGACAGAAAGAAGTTCGAATCTTATGAGCTGAAGGGAAAGACCATAGGATTTGTTGGATTCGGAAACATTCCAAGAGCGATAACAAGAAAGCTTTCCGGTTTTGAGGTGGAGTTCATTGCCTATGATCCCTATGTTGATGAAGAGACAATGAGGGCGATGAATGTCAGAAAGGTGGGGTTTGATGAGCTTCTTTCAACAGCTGATGTGATCTCTCTGCATGTCCCGCTTACTGAGGAGACAAAGCACATGATAGGGAGAAGGGAATTTGAGATGATGAAGCCGAATGCGGTTCTGATAAACACCGCAAGAGGAAAGGTGGTCGATGAGGATGCTCTCGTTGAGGCTCTCGAACAGGGAAGAATCTATGGAGCCGGACTGGATGTTTTCTACGAGGAGCCTCCGAGAAATCAGAAGCTGCTGAGCCTTCCGAATGTTGTGCTGACCCCGCATATAGGAGGGATGACAAAAGAGGCAAACAGAAGAATGGCCTTTGAGCTTGTGGAAAAAATTGTTAAAATACTCGGTTAAAATATCAGTCCGTAAAGCACCTTCAATTTATTCAGAAGAAGCGGAAGCATGGCTCTTTCTGAGAGGAGCTCAAGAACTTCCTCCTCTTTTTCTCCCTCTCCAAGCTTAATCCAGAGAACAACTTCGTTAATCTCGCTGGAAATCTTGTTTATGAAGTCGAGGAGTGTTTTGCTTCCTGTCCTTTCGACCTCTGCAACAAGAACAATCGAGCTGAGATGAGATGAGAGTTCCTCAAGCTGGTGGGAGAGCTCTTTCATTATCTCAAAATCTCCGGTCCTTTCGAACCGCTCATAGAGGTTGAAAATCCTCTCAAAAAGTCCTCTCACCTCATGGAGTTCCCTCATGAGAGAACTTCTGGATGTCAATGTATTTAAATAGATGGGGGAAAATAAAAAAAGAGGTGCAGGAGATGAGGGAGAGAGTTCTCGCAGGCCTGATTCTTGTCATGCTGCTCTCGGGATGCACCGGAGTTGGAGTTGCGACGCTGAAATTTGCTGTTTACAATGACTGCGAGAACTGCATTGTGGATGTCAACATAACGGCAAATAAAGAGGTTGTGAATCACATTGCAATAGAGAGAGGCTACTGGGCGGATTTCGGAGCTGCGCATGTGCCCGGAGGAGTTTATGTGCCGATAGAAATAAGAGCTGATTACTATGATGCCGAAACACTGGAATATGTGAAAACTGAGGTGTGGAACACAACGGATACATTCATGAATGCCATCTATGGAGCTGGCTTCGTGATAAATGAGAGCGGTATATGGATAACCAAATATCCTGAAGAGAGCGAGCTTAAGGAGCCTGTTCCGGTGGAGATTAAAAGAGTGAGCTGAGGAAAGTTCCTCAGCTCATACCCTTCAAAATGTGCATTTCTCGTTTTTCTCTGCGGAATCGATACTGTGGTGAGTGCCACCACAATAGATGTCAAAAAATCTGATGAATTCTGAGTGCATGGGAAATTTAGCCAAAAAACTTTTATACTTGATGCTCTCAAGCCCGTGGGTTGGGGCGATAAAAATGGAGAGAGTTCAGAGAAATTCCGCATATCTGAATGCGATGTCCACCACGGGAACGAGGACAAGAGTGAGGGACGTGAATCCACAGAGCGGAATGTGTCCGATCTGTGTGAGCGATTGCCCGTTCATTTGTGAGATTGCTCTTTCTACATTCAGAGCGAACGAAGCCCTTTATCCAGAGACGAGATATTTCGGAGAGAGCACAGCTTCTTCACTCAAGGACTACGGGCTTGACTGGGCGCACTTCAATCTGCTTGCAAGGCTGAGAGGAGCAGAAGGAGTTGAGCCAGACCCGGATGTTGCCATTTTCCCGAATGCAAGTGTTGAGTCGAAGATCGGAAAAACAAGAGTGAAGTTCCCGCTTGCAATGGGTGCCTTCGGCTCCACGGAGGTTGCTCGCAGATACTGGGACGGACTCGCTGTTGGAGCTGCTTTAGCCGGCTGCATTCTGATCATCGGAGAAAATGTCTGTGGAGTTGATCCCGAGTCTGAGTTCAGCAACGGAAAGGTTGTCAGGTCTCCGGAGATGGAGAGAAGGGTTAAGAAGTACAGGGAATTCTGGGATGGAAAATACGGTGACATTGTTGTTCAGGTTAATGTCGAGGACACGCTCTTTGGAGTCTACGAATATGCGGTTTCAAAGCTTGAAGTTGATACAGTCGAAATCAAGTGGGGACAGGGAGCAAAGGCCATAGGAGGAGAGATCAGAGTCAGGGATCTGCAGAGAGCCATCGAGCTGAAGAAAAGAGGTTACGTTGTCCTTCCAGACCCGGAGGACCCGGTAGTTCAGCAGGCGTTCAAGGATGGCATCATCGATGGATTTGAAAGACACAGCAGGGTTGGAATGCCCACCGAGAAGAGTTTGATTGACTTTGTTGAGGAGATAAGAGATCTTGGAGCAAAGCAGGTGACGATAAAGACCGGAGCCTACAGACCAGCAGATGTTGCATGGCAGATGAAGGTTGCAAGCGAGGCAGAGGTGGATTACATAACCTTTGATGGTGCGGGCGGCGGAACCGGAATGAGCCCGGTGCCGATGATGAACGAGATGGGAGTTCCAACTGTCTATCTTGAGGCTCTTGTGCTGAAGGCTGCGAATATGTTGAAGGCAAAAGGAAGATATGTGCCAGACATAAGCATTGCAGGCGGATTCATCAATGAGACGCAGATTGTGAAGGCAATGGCCCTGAGCAACTTCGGAGATGGACCAATGGTAAAGACTGTCACAACCGGCAGATCACCCCTGACTGCGGTGATGAAGTCAGAATACTTCCTGAAGCTTGCAAAGGATGGAAAGCTTCCAAAGAGCTTTGCTGAAGTCTATGGAGACAGACCCGAGAAGTTCTTCGCACTCGCCGATGAATTCAAGGCGAAATTCGGAGAGAAAGTTGGAAACGAGATTCCATGGAGTGCGGTCGGACTCTACAGCTACGTCCAGAGAATGAGCACCGGAATGAAGCAGCTTCTTGCTGGAATGAGGAAGTTCAGAATCGAGCTGGTTAGCAGAGAGGATCTCGCAGCTTTAACACCACTGGCAAGCGAGGTCACAGGAATTCCGATGATGCACAAGGTGGACGAGGACATCTTCGAGAACATCCTCCTCTAAATTATTCTTTTTCTATTTTTCTCACGCGCGGAGCGATATGCGTTTTTCTAAAAATTAGAGAGGGTTAAGGCTGAGGTATCCCTGATAGATGAACTTCAGCGAGACGTAGAGGAGGACGAATCCGAAGATCGCTTTTATAACCCATGGAAGAACAACCCCTGTCACTCCTGCTCAGTCAGGAATTCCAGATGCACTATCGGTTATGCTCCAGCCATCCACAAAGTTTTTTGTCTCTTCTGCAAGATTTAAGAACTTCTTAGTTGGAACAAACCTTAAATAAAGTGTTTAAAAAGCTTTTTAGTTCAGAGCGATTCTTTCTTCAACTCTGCCAAAGGGATGTGAGAGAAAATCTTATATACTATACTTGAGCAATTGTTCAAATATGGGAAAGAAAGCTCCTGTCTGCAGAGAGGAGAGGATAAGCGAGAGCGTTCATGAGGTGAAATCGAAACTTCCTTCGGATGAGAGGATAATCGAGCTTGCTGAGTTTCTGGAAGCCTTTTCCGACTCCTCACGTCTTAAAATTCTCCTTGCACTCTCCCTTCACGAGCTCTGCACGTGTGATCTTTCTGCAATAACGGGTCTCTCCGTTTCAGCCATCTCTCATCAGCTGAGAGTTCTCAGAGATAAGAAGCTTGTGAAATACAGGAAAAATGGGAGAAATGTGTACTACTCTCTCGATGATGAGCACGTTGCTGAAATTTTGGAGATAGCTCAGAAGCATGTTGTAGAAAGAAGGTGAGAGCTTGAAGAAATACAGACTTGAGGGTCTCGACTGCGCAAAGTGTGCTGCCAGGATCGAGGAAGAGGTGAGAAATCAGGAAGGCGTTAAGTTTGTATCGGTTAACTTCTCAACCTCCCAGCTCATCATTGATGCTGAGAGGACGGATGAAGTTATTGAAGCGATTAAGAGAGTCGCACCAGATGTCAGGATTTTGGATGCCGAGGAAGAGGATGAAGAAGAGGAAGATGTTAAAAAAGAAGTAATTTTGGTTGGAGTTTCAGCTCTGCTCTTCTCCTTTGGAATTATCGAGGGAGAGAGTTTGCATTCATATCCTCTCTTGGAATACGCCATATTTCTCTCAGCCTACCTGCTCTCTGGAGGAAAAATCATATGGAAGGCTGTGAAAAACGTAACAGGAAGAGCACTGTTTGATGAGAATTTTCTGCTCACGGTTGCCACCCTCGGAGCCATAGCAATTCATGAGCTTCCAGAGGCTGTGGCAGTGATGCTCTTCTTCAGAGTTGGAGAGATTCTCGAAGATCATGCAGTTGGAAAATCGAGAAGATCAATAAAGGCCCTCCTCGAAATAAAACCCACCTTTGCAAATCTGAAGATTAATGGAGAAATAAGGAGGGTGAAACCCGAGGAGGTTAAACCGGGTGATATCATCATTGTCAGACCCGGAGAAAAAATTCCGCTGGATGGTATTGTTGTTGAGGGCAACTCAGCGGTTGACGTCTCATCCCTCACCGGAGAGTCAAAGCCGAGAAATGTCTCGAAAGGTGGTGAGGTTCTCTCCGGAATGGTGAACATGAGCTCCCTCCTCACAATAAAGGTTACTAAGCCATTCACCGACTCGACGGTCTCCAGAATCCTTCAGCTTGTGGAAGAGGCAGGTGGTAGAAAGGCAAAAGTTGAGAAATTCATAACAAAATTCGCTCGCTATTACACTCCTGCTGTCATTCTAATTGCCATCTCTCTTGCCGTTCTCCCTCCTCTCCTTCTTGAGGAGCCATTCAAACCGTGGATTTACAAAGCTCTCGTTCTCCTTGTCATCTCATGCCCATGCGCTCTGGTTGTGTCTCTCCCTCTCAGCTACTTCGCTTCCATAGGGAAAGCCGCTAAAAACGGCATTCTTGTGAAGGGGGCAAACTTCCTTGAGGCTCTCTCTTCAGCTAAAATTGTGGCCTTCGACAAAACGGGGACTCTCACAAAGGGAAGTTTTCAAGTTTCCAGAGTCTCTCCAAGAAATGGGTTCACCGAAGAGGAACTTCTAAGGTTTGCGGCGATTGCTGAGTTGAACTCAACTCATCCAATTGCAAGATCCATAGTGGAGGAATACAGGAAAAGGGATGGAGAGCTCACAGAAGAGGTAAGGGAATACAGAGAGATTCCCGGAAGAGGGGTTATTGCAGAGCTTGAGGATATGAGGATCATCGCTGGAAACGATGCCATGATGCATGAAATGGGGATTGAGCATGATGGATGTGATGTTGTGGAGACTGCAGTTTACGTTGCAATAAACGGAAAATATGCTGGATACATAGTTCTTGAGGATGAACCAAAGGAAGATGCCAGAAAGGCTGTGGAAGAGCTGAAGAAACTTAACTGTGAGGTACTCATGCTCACGGGTGATAACAGAGAGACTGCCAGCAGAGTGGCATCCACTTTAGGCATCAAGAAGTATTATGCCGAACTTCTTCCTGAAGATAAGGTGAGGATCATCGAGGAACTGAAGGAGAGAGATGGAGGAACTGTGGTCTTTGTTGGAGATGGAATGAATGATGCTCCGGTCATAGCGAGAGCAGATGTTGGAATTTCGATGGGAGCTATGGGGAGTGATGCAGCCATAGAAATTGCGGATGTTGTTGTGATGGATGATAGGCCTTCGAAGGTTCCAGAGGCGATAAGAATATCAAAAAGGACTCAGAAGATAAGCTGGGAGAACATAATCTTCATTCTTGGAGTGAAGGGGATCTTCGTATCTCTTGGAGCTGTCGGAATGGCAACAATGTGGGAAGCTGTCTTCGCTGACGTTGGTGTTACACTTCTTGCAATCCTCAATGCTCTGAGACTGCTCAGATAGCCACTCTCCTCAGCAGAGCTCTCTCATGAAGTTTTACTGCAGAGATCGAAAATATCGCTTATAATATCTGCAGGATGAGGATGTCAATGTAAACCGGTTGAAATGAGTTCATTCCGAGCGAAACTCTTGCTATATCGGTG
>JACIWD010000095.1 GCA_014361165.1 Candidatus Mnemosynella bozhongmuii | reverse complement strand
CCTGATCATAAAGCGGAGCTTTCAACCATGCCATCGCTTTCTCAACATTCTCTTTGGTTCTGGCGAGCGGAATCTTCATGTTTCTCGGAATTGACTCAATCGCTCTTATCAGTGTGCTTGCATTCTCATCTGCAAGAATCCCCCATCCTCTCTCTCTTGCGTATCTGAGGAATGCAAGATAATCGTAGAGACCGCCTCCGAGAGCTCCCATGTACATTGCGAGCTCCACCCAGACATTCTTTGCTGCAATCTCAGGATACTCCATCTTTATCCACTCTGGATATTCCGGAACCTGTGGAATGAGACCTTTGAGAAATGCGATCCAGTCTGGCCGAACAATAATGACGGCGATCCACATTGCAATGACTATGCCGAAAACTATGGCGACCTGACCCTTCTCAAGCACATCGTATTTTCCTATGAGCACAAGAGCAAGAGCTATGAGCATCAGTGCCATTCCCCATGTGAAGATGTCTCCCATCCCTGTCATCGAGACCATCAATGTACCATTCATTCCTATGAATGCAGCATTCCATGAAGCCGTGCATATGAGAATCATCACTATAAAGAGCCAGACAACCCAGTTGAACGGCGGAATGTCCTTGAGCCTCTGAACAGGACTCTCTCCGGAGACTGTTATATACCTCACCATCGGATAGGTAACTCCAAATTTGAAGATTGTTCCGTATACATACGCCCAAATAATTGTGAACCCGAAAATCGCTGCTGCTCTCGGTGCCCAGATGACCTCTCCGCTTCCGAGTGTAGCTGATGCTACGATTGCGCCCGGTCCGAACATCGCAAAAGCAGCCTTCAGCTTACCTTTCCACCCCTGTGCTCTGAGAAACTCCGGCTTTAGAATCTCTGGAGGATCTGGAAGATGGATTTCCTTGATTTCATCACTCAAATTTTTCACCTCCTCCATCGATATTCAGAGATATTCCGAGGAATTTACTGAAAATCCACCTATAAAATAGGACAGTGCAATATTTTGCATCAGCGGAATTTAAATCAATGAAATTATAAATACAACCAGAATCTTCGAAATTAACCTGCTTTGAGTTCTTCGTTAAACTTTTTCACAATATTTTTAAACCTCTCCTTCGTAGCATCCCACATGAGCGAGAAGAAATATAAAGTTGTAATTACTGATGCGGATGAGAATTTCTTCGAACCAGAGAAGGAAGTGCTCGAACCTCTCGGAGTTGATCTTCAGATCTTTGATGTGAAGAGCGCTGATGAACTGTACGAGCTTGCGCCGGATGCTGACATCATTCTGACCACATACGTGAAATTTGACAGGGAAGCCATGCAGAAGTTCAAGAATCTGAAGCTCATTTCGAGGCACGGAGCAGGCTACGATAACATTGACGTGAGAGCTGCGACAGAGCTCGGAATAATTGTGTGCAACATTCCGGAGTATGGAAGAGATCAGGTTGCAGACCATGCGATGACACTTCTGCTCACACTCATAAGAAGGGTGAGAGAGCTCGATGAACTCGTTAGAAATGGCGGATGGTTTGATTACGTCAGAGAGAGATGGAGCATTCCCTGCATGCAGGAGATGACTCTCGGAGTGATAGGTACAGGAAAGATCGGTTCAAAGGTTGTTAAAAAAGCCCAGCCATTCTTTGCAAGGATTCTTGTATATGATCCATACATTCCGGGAAGGGTCTTCAAAGCCCTGGATAAGGTGGAGGCGGTCGATTTTGAAACGCTCCTCAGAGAATCCGATGCAATTACAATCCACACTCCTCTGACCAGGGAGGGAGAGAGCGAGTATCCAACGTATCACATGATCAACGATGAGGCATTTGAGAAGATGAAGGATGGAGTCATCATAGTGAACACGGCAAGAGGTCCTGTCATAGATACCGATGCTTTGGTGAGGGCTCTTGAGAGCGGAAAGGTTTCTGCAGCCGGACTGGATGTTCATGAAACCGAACCGCTTCCCGAAGACCATCCGATCAGAAAATTCAAGAATGTCATCCTGACTCCGCACGCAGCATGGTACACAAACTACTCAATCTACGACATGAAGAGGAAATGGGCAGAGAATGCTGCGAGATTCATCAAGGGTGAGGAGCTGCAGAACGTGGTCAATCCAGAGGTTCTCGAAAAGATTAAAAGATGATTCTCCCCCTTCTTTTTTACACCATCATTTCTGCCATGAGGACTATGAAAATCACGGAACTCAGATCACCGATTGTTGTTATCACCGGAACAGTCGCATTATCCGGATCCATGCCAATTCTTGTAAAGCCTTTCGCAATGAAATAAGCAAAAATCATGTTCAGAAGAATGAGAAAGGGATAGGAGAGGATGAAAAGAGGGATGATCTCTCCGGATTTTCCCGTGAAGAGATTGAGCACAAATATGCCCATCAGATTCATGAGGAGAGCTATCGGAAATGCTGTGAGAAAGTGAGAGAAGATGTCAAGAAGACTCTCTCTGTCCATGAAACCCTCTATCTCTCCAAGATGAATTCTCGTTGACGTTTTTGCCCCTATTATGGAGCCGAAATTTCCGGTTGTGTCAGCAATCGGAGGATAGAGAACACTGAAAATTAAAGATGCATATATTATTTCGCTGTAGTGCTCCAGAAGACCTCCAGAAATGCTTGAAATTAATGAGAGGACACCCAAAATCAGGAGAACCTCTCTGAAAATTCTTCTCTCATAATCCCCTCTTCTGATTTTTCTTGAGAGAACCAGAATGGTTGCAAATGCGATGAGAGTGAGAATGTAAAAGGTTGATGGAGAGTTCTCGTGAATGAGAAGGAAGAGAATGAGGAAGGGAAGTGTGACGAGGTCTCCTGCAGAGGTGACAAGAGGAGCAGCCACGGTATCGGGATCGATCCCTTTTCTGTAGGGAATGACTGCAGCAATTGCTGTGGAATAGCCGAGAATGAGGGTTGTGAAGATTGTTGAGACGATGACGATCAGCAGAATTTCCACGGCTCCGGAGCTTCCGAGTGTCAGAACACCTATGAACCAGAGAATTAGAATCGGGATGAGGGAGAGAAGCATGCTGAGAAATATGTTTTTTGAAATTCTCTCATCTCTGAGTGTTGCCTCCATTTCTCCGAGATGCAGCATTGTTGTCAATCTTGATGCCATTGTGCCAAAGATGTTCCCTCTCAGACCCATCAGACCGGGAAGGATTATGAGAATGAGCGGATAGGAACTCATGATTTTATCGAAAAACTTTCCCAGAAAACCTCCCGCAACAAAATCAAGAAGAATGCATATGAGCAGAGCTGGAAGAGTCCCGAGAAACAGGTTTCGAAGCCTCTCGTCCATTCTCCTCCCGTTGGTGTTCGGGAGGAGCGCCATCATCCTCACCCCGCATCTTCTGACACCTCTGGTTTGAGAAATCTCAGTAGGAGTTTTTGAGAGGAGTATAAAAACATTGTGCAAGAAGTTCAGGACTTTGATGGAGATAAAAACTTTAAATTTTATCGAGAACTTACAGCATCATCTGTGAGATGATATGAAGATTAGGAACAGAATGATATGTCTGCTCCTCGCAATTACGGTTCTGATCACTCTATTAGCTGGATACGCAAATTATCAGATAGGAGAAAATGAGATAGTGAGAAATTCAGAGCATTTGGCTGAAATAAAGATTAAGCTGGTTGAAAATGCAATCAGAATTGAATCTCAAAATCTGGAGAAGTTCTGCATCGACTGGGCGGTCTGGGACGACACATATGAGTTCATCGAGGATTTGAACGAGGAATACATCAGTTCAAATCTCATCGAAGATACATTCAGAGATGCAAAGATAAATTCGATGATTTTCATCAGAAAAGATGGCGAGGTTGTCTTCTCAAAGTTTTATGATGTCAGCTGGAGCGAGAGAGAAATTCCAGCAGAATTGCTCGAAATCCTGCCATCTCTCAGAGGAGAGGAGCCAAAAACAACGATTTTGATGATTGACAGACCTCTTGTCATTGCCTCAAGCCCCATTCTCAGAAGTGACTGGAGCGGAGAGATAAGAGGATGGCTCGTGATGGCGAGATATCTCGATGATGAATGGGTGAGCTCTCTTGAAAGCTCAATAGACTCAAAAATATATTTCGAGAGCAGGGAGGATTTCATAGGCGAGAAGATCGTAAAATCCTCGGTTTATGATTCTCTTCCCATCACAGTGGAATTCGAAAATGTCTTTTATCCCCAGTTCACACGTTTGATCCTCACATATTATGTCTACACCATCCTTGGAATTCTGAGCGCAGTAGTGGTATTGGCATATCTCATCGACAGATTCATAGTCTCAAGACTTCTGAAGTTTGAGGAAGCTGTTCGGAATGGGGAAAAAGCGGATGAGGATGATTACGGGGATGAGATTTCCAATTTAATCTCGAATTACAACAGAATGCTCGAAAAAATAAAAAGCTCGGAAGAAGACCTCAGATTTCTTTTCAGAATCATGCGTCACGACCTCGCGAACATCATAACCGCAGCATTCGGTTATCTTGAACTTGCTGAGGAGAGTGAAATGGTGAGGAAGGCCAGGAGACAGCTGGAGAGGTGCACCGAAATCCTGAACATCATAAGAAGTCTTGAGACCGAGAAAAGAGAAATATACAGACTTTCAGATGTCCTGAAACCAATTTCTGAATTTCATGGTGTTGAGATCGAAATGGAGGGAGATGCCGAAATCCTTGCGGATGAGGGAATAAACATTGTTTTCGATAATCTCATAAGGAATGCTGTTAAGCATGGAAAGGCAACGAAGATATTTGCGAAAGTGGAGAGCAATCACGAGGTGAGAATTCACTTCTGGGACAATGGCTCCGGTTTTCCAGAGAATGCTGAAAAATGGATTTTCAATCCGGAAAAATCTCACAGACTCGGACTGCTTATAGTGAAGGAGTTCATAGAAAAATACGGAGGTTCAATAGAATTTCTGGGAGGAAGCAAATTTTTGATCAGACTTCCGAAAAGAGGATAGGAGAAGAATATCCCGCCTCCCGGATTTGAACCGGGGACCACGCGGTTTCCGCTATCTGATTTTTCTGATACCCAACTACAGCCGCGCGCTCTACCTCTGAGCTAAGGCGGGTCTCTAAACTTCTTTAGGAAACATCCCATTTATAAAAATGTTTGTATCACTCCTCATGCAACCCCTCTTCATGACACCCCTCAAGGTCAGTGATACGAATCTCTCCTCATGGTTCTCGAGTTTGACGATTGCTTCGGGAAACCTCTGCAATCATCCCTCTTAGCAAGGAACATTTGAGGGGGGAGAATAATTTAAAGGTCTCTGTCTGGCGAAGCAAACTGGCAGCAAGATTTAATTGGAATGAAGGGAGAATTTTAACACATGGATCTCAAAGACAGGGTTGCTCTTGTTACGGGAGCGAGCAGAGGTATTGGAAGGGCAATAGCTGTTAAACTTGCTGAGAAAGGTTGCAGGGTTGCAATAAATTACAGGAGGAACGAGGAGGAGGCCAGAAAGACTCTTGAAGAAGTTAAGAAGTTCTCCGATGGAATTCTGGTTAAAGCAGATGTCGGAAAGAGGGACGAAGTGAGAAAGATGGTTGAGGAGATCGTGAGGACTTTTGGAGGGATAGACATCCTCATTAACAATGCCGGAATAGTGGGCTGGACCCGCTCCATCCGAGAGATCAGCGATGAGGAATGGAGAGAGGTCATGAGAGTGAATCTCGATTCAATGTTCATTGTAACTCAGGAAGTCCTTCGCTTCATGAAAAAGGGTAAGATCGTGAACATCTCGTCCATTGCGGGAAGAAACGGAGGAACGCTCGGAGCTCATTACGCAGCCTCCAAATCCGGAATAATTGGATTCACGTTTTCTCTGGCCAGAGAACTTGCTCCGGACATTCTTGTTTCTGCTGTTGCACCCGGGCCTGTTGAGACAGATATAATCGATGAGGAGACAAAAAAGAGACTTGCCGAGCTCTCTCTCGTTAAAAGGGTCGCAAAACCGGAAGAGGTGGCTCATGCGGTCATCTTCCTTCTGGAAAATGATTACATGACCGGAGTTGTTGTTGACATCAATGCGGGAAGATACATGATCTGATCAGAGTTTGAGGACATCTAGTATATCGTGGACCCTGACACCAAGCTCATCGGAGACTTCGCTCAAATTTATGTGACAGAAGGGACATGAGGTCAGAAGGACTTCCGAGACCTCGGATGCCTCTTCAACCCTTTTCATTGCAATTCTTCTTGAGACCTCGGGATGAAGTGCCCTGAATCCTCCTCCCCCGCCACAGCATCTTGAGTTCTCCCTGTTTCTCTTCATCTCCACCAGCTCAACTCCTGCTTTTCTCAGCAACTCTCTTGGAGGCTCGTAGAATGAGAAGGCTCTTCCGAGATGGCAGGGATCATGATAGGTCGCTCTCTCAATCTCGGCCTCAAAGGTCATTCCAGCAAGCTCCTCGGTTATGTGTGAGACTTTGAGCGGAGCCCCAAATTTTCTGTAATCTTCCGATAGAGTTCTGTAACACCCGGCACACAGAACAACAACCTCTGAGAACTTTCTGAGATTCTCATAGTTCCTTTTCACGAGCTCTCTGAAAAGAGCCAGATCTCCGATTCTCTTCACAGGAGAACCGCAGCAAACTTCTTCAACCAGACTCCACTCCAGCATCTCCGCGATTTCAAGAACCCTTTTCAGTGTCTCCTTTCTTCTGAATCTCGTTGTGCAACCTATGAAGAGACATTTTTCACCTCTCCTCACACTTTTTATTGCCGAACTCTCTCCGTAGGGATTTCCGAATTTCCTGACATTTTCAGAAATCTTTCTCAGATTCTCTGGAAGAAGTCCTCTCTCAAAAGCCTCCTCTCTGAACTCCTCGAAGATCTCTGAAAGTCTCAGACCCGCGGGACAGCTCAACGAACAGGAATCGCAGGTGGTGCACTGAAATAATCTTCCTGCAACCTTCTCGTTAAAGGTGAGAAGACCCTCTGCAATTCCTCTCAGAAGCAGCATCCTTCCTCTCGGTCCAGCACTCTCAACTCCAAACTCTGGAAGCGTTACACATCTTGATGTGCAGAATCCGCATCTTATGCAGTGATAAATCTCCTCATTCATGCTATCATCTTCCCCGGATTCATTATATTGTTCGGATCGAGAATTCTCTTTATCCTCCTGTAAATCTCCAAAGACTCGCCCCATTCAAGTTTCAGAAACCTGTTCTTATCATATCCAACTCCATGCTCAGCCGTGATTGAGCCGCCAAGAGAGACAGCCTTCTTTATTATCCTCTCATTCAGCTCAAGAGCTCTTTTCCAGAGCTCCTCATCTCTCTCGTCTGCAAGAATGATTGGATGAATGTTACCATCTCCGGAGTGACCGAGAAAGCTGGTTGGAACGCCCATTTCTTCTGCCATCTTCTTGAAGCTCGTAATGGCTTCCTCGAAGTTCTCTATTGGAACTATAACATCCCCGGTTATCGGAGAGACGCATCTCTGAACAAGAAGAGGATATGCCATCCTTCTTATCTCCCAGATTCTCTCCCTCTCCTCATCGCTCTCCGCATATATTATCTCTGCACCATTTTTTCTGCATATTTCAACCGCAACATTGCACTCTCTTACCACGTTCTCCTCAAAAAACCCATCATACTCTATCAGAAGGGCTGCATCGGTAACCTTCAGCTCTTTCTTTCCACTCCTCACTATTGTCTCGAGAATCACATCATCCAGAAACTCCATCGCAGCTGGAATGACTCCGGAGAGAATTATCTCGGTGACTGACTTTGCTGCCCTTCCAACATCATCGAAATATGCGAAGAAAGTTCTTCGATACTTCGGAAGAGCTCTCAGCGAAAGTGTTATCTCCGTTATTGCCCCCAGAGTTCCTTCCGAACCTATGAAGAGCTTCCTGAGATCATATCCTGCTGAGCTTTTCACAACCTTCTTCCCGATTCTGAATATCTTTCCTCCCGGAAGAACAACTTCAAGAACCCTGACATAATTCTCGGTCGTCCCGTATTTCACAGCCCTCATTCCGCTTGCATTGTTGGAGACCATACCGCCTATTGTGCAGACTTCGGCACTTCCCGGGTCAGGAGGGAAGAAGAGGTTGGACTGTGAGAGGAACTCGTTGAGCCTGGCATAAACAACTCCGGGCTCGACCGTCACGCACATTTTCTTCTCCTCAACCTCCTTTATCCTGTTCATTTCTGTGAAATCGAGGACGATTCCTCCTTCAACAGGAGTTGGCGCACCCGTAATCGAGCTTCCCGCTCCTCTGCAGACAACAGGAGTTCCTGTCTCATCACAGAGTTTCAGAATCTCCGAGACCTCATCTCTTTCATGAACCTTCACCACAGCTTGAGGAATGACAAATTTTCCCGGTGCAGCATCTATGGAATATGCGAAAAGATCCTCGTATTCCGAGATGATATTCCCGGTTCCGACGATCTCCTCGAGTCTCTCGATAATCTTCATGATTTTTAATTCTGCGTGAAATTTAATAACATTTATCGAACACCTTCCTCTCATGAATCCCCTGAAAAAGGGAGTTGAGGCCTCATTTCCAATCGTCATGGGCTATATCCCTCTTGGCTTTGCCTTCGGCGCTCTTGCGGTCCTCAGCGGACTGAGCATTCTTGAAGCCTCCTTAATGTCCCTCATTGTTTATGCTGGAGCCTCCCAGTTCATAGCAGTTGAGATGATCTCCAGAGGTGCGGATGCAATCTCCATAGCTCTCGTGACCTTTTTCGTAAATCTCAGACACCTTCTCATGAGCACATCTCTCTCAAGATATCTCAGAAGGACTGGAAGGGCTGAGAAGATTCTTTTAGCCCATCTGATAACCGATGAGAGCTTCTCGGTCTCATCAACCCTCTTTCCAAAAGATGAGAGCTTCAAGATGAGATTTTTCGGATGCGGGATATCCGCATATCTCTCATGGTTTGCCGGAACGCTTTCCGGAGCACTCACTGCTTCAAGCATCTATCTCGGCGATCTCGGGCTTGAATTTGCTCTTCCGGCGATGTTTTCAGCTCTTCTGATATGGCAGCTGAATAACAGGAGAAATCTGGGTGTTGCCCTTCTTTCGGGAATTCTCACGGTGGCTCTCTTCCCGGTTCTCTCGTATTCAGCCCTTTTCCTCTCTCCGCTCATGGCATCTCTTCTCGGGGTGATGGTGTGGAGAAATTCATAATAATCCTCCTGATGGCACTTGCAACATACCTGCCGAGACTCCTTCCGCTGATCGCTCTTGGAGAGTCTCTTGAGAAGGAGACTGTCAAAAAATGGCTCTCCTTAATTCCTTCCGCAATCCTCTCTTCTCTGCTCGTTTCGAGCATTTTGATAAGAGACTCGGAGATATTTCTGGTTGGAAACACCCAGCTTTTTGCAATAATACCTACGATGATTGTCGCTTTGAAAACAAAAAGCCTTGTCATCACCGTTATCGCCGGAATCCTGATTTATTTCCTTCTCTCAAAAATGTTAATTCCCATATTTATATCAGGTTAGCAAATCAAACCAGAGTAATTGAGTGCTCGATGGAAAAGGAGGATAAAGGCGTGAAAAATTTTAATTTCTTTCAAAATTCAATAAGGAGAAATCAGAAGCTCCCTCAAGTCTTTATAAGGCACAAAAATGAATATCTATATATACCGAATCATCATAAGAAAGAGTGATGACTAAAAATGAAGAATTGCTATACAAAGGAAGTCCTGCATGCACTGGATGCGGGGCTGCCCTGGCAGCCAGACACGTTCTCAGAGCAGCCGGCCGGAGAACCGCAATCGTGATTCCAGCTTCATGCATGGGTGTTATCGCTGGCGTCTATCCTCTCGGTGCATTCGGAGTTCCCACATTTCACATGGCATTCGCAGCATCTGCTCCCACGGTTGAGGGAATATCTCTCGGACTTGAGGCAAGAGGAATAGAGGGAAATGCAATTGCTCTTGCTGGAGATGGAGCAACATTTGACATAGGTCTTTCTGCCCTGAGCGGAGCTCTCGAACGGGGCGCAAACTTTCTTTACGTCTGCTACGACAACGAGGCATACGGAAACACCGGGATGCAGAAGAGCGGTGCAACACCTTTTGGAGCGAGCACGAGCACAACTCCGGAAGGAAGGAAGGGAATAAAGAAGAGGATTCTTGACATTGTGGAAGCTCACGATATTCCATACGTTGGAACAACCTCTGTTGGCTATCCTCAGGACATATATGCAAAGACCAAAAGAGCTCTCGAAATAAAGGGTCCGAAGTTTCTCCACATTCTGTGCACATGTCCGACCGGATGGAGATCGGATCCTGCGAAAACCGTTGAACTCGGGAGACTTGCGGTTCAGACCGGAGTGTGTCTGATGTACGAGAGGGTGAATGGAAAGATAAGAGTGAGCGCTCCAACCAAGAGAGTTCTCGAAGGAGATAAGCTTCCTGTTGAGGAATATCTGAAACTTCAGGGAAGATTCAAGCACATGACAGAGGAGGACATCAGAATCTTTCAGAAGCTCGTGGATGAGGAGATTGAGAGGTTTAGGAGGAGGATCGATGAAGAAATATGAGGGTCATCTCTACATAACCGGAAATCAGGCTGTAGCCCATGCTGTGAGACAGTGCAATGTTGAGGTCATAGCAGCATACCCGATAACTCCTCAGACAACAATAATAGAGACTCTCGCTGATTTCATTGCGGAAGGTTCTCTCAGAGCAAAAATGTCTCTTCTGGAGAGCGAGCACTCGGCCATGGCTGCATGCATTGGAGCCTCGTGGGCAGGTGCAAGAGTCTTCACCGCAACATCCTCACAGGGTCTTCTCTACATGTGCGAGATGCTTCACTGGGCAGCAAGAGGGCGATTCCCAATTGTCATGGCTGTTGCAAATCGCGGTCTGGCTCCGAGCTGGACGATAAAGAACGATCACTCTGATGCCATGTCTCAGAGAGAGACAGGATGGATTCAGATCTACGCATCAACAGTTCAGGAGGCATACGATTCCGTGATTCAGGCATACAGAGTAGGTGAAGACAAAAGAGTTCTCGCACCCGTAATGGTAAACCTCGACGGATTCACACTTTCCCACATCATGCAGCCCATGGAGCTCATAAAGGATGAGCTCGTCTCCGAGTTTGTTGGAGAAGTTGACATACCTCACAAGCTCGATTTCGACAATCCATTTGTTTTCGGTTCAAATATGGAGCCTGATGACTACATGCGGGAGAAGGAGAACTTCGCAAAAGGAGTTTCAAGGGCCGAATCTGTTCTCATGGAAGTTGAAAATGAGTTCGAGAAAATTTCGGGAAGAAAATACGGAGCGGTTGAGAAATACAGAACGGAGGATGCTGAAATAGTTTTCATCTCTGCAGGAACCATAGCCAAAGAAGCGGAGATCGCTGTTGACAGGCTGAGGGAAAAAGGAATAAAGGCTGGTGCTTTGAGAATAAGGCTTCTGAGACCATTTCCGAAGAAAGAAGTTGGAGAGATAGATGCAGAAAAAATTATCGTTGCAAATCGAGCATTCTCACCGGGATCAGATGCCCAGCTCACTCAGGATGTGAAGTGCGCTCTTTTTGATGCCGGAAAGACTCCCGAGGTTATTTCGGTTGTCTGCGGACTCGGAGGAAAGGAGGTTACCGCAGAGGACTTCATGAAGATGAGCGAGCTCAGAGCAGCAGGAGAGGAGGTCTGGTGGATATGAAAGATCTGATTGAGATCAGGATTCACTCCAGAGGAGGGCAGGGAGGAGTAACAGCTGCCAAACTCATGGGCCTCTCCGCCTTTTACGAGGGAAAGAATAGCTCGGCCTTCCCGAGATACGGTGCAGAGAGAAGAGGCGCTCCTGTCGTCTCATTTGTGAGAATTGGAGAGAGAAGTGTCGGAATGTATTCAGAGGTGAAGAATCCTGATGTCGTTGTGGTTCTCGATCCGAGCGTGATGGAGAGTGTGAATGTCCTCGAAGGTTTAAAGGAGAACGGAATTGTTATAGTGAATACGAAGGATGAGGAGGAGGCAAAGAAGCTCAAGGGAGATTCCAGAAGAGTCTTCTTCTGCGACATCACAGGAATCTCGCTATCCCTGAATCTCACCGTTTCCGGTGCTCCGATTCTCAACACACCTGTTCTAGGATGTCTCGCAAAAGCCGGTCTCTTCTCGATGGATTCGGTCAGAAAGGCGATAAGAGAGATGTTCCCGAAGGATGAGAGGAATGTTAAGGCGGCGGAGATGGCATATGAGATGACGAGGGAGGTGTGAGTCTTGGATTTCTTCTTCGGCCTCTCCCGTGGAGTTCCCGGATGTTCCGGGAAAACAGGAAGCTGGAGGGTCTTCAAACCCGTGAAGGATGATTCAAAGTGCAACGGATGCAAAATCTGCTATTTATGCTGTCCGGAAGGATGCATAGATGAGGAGAGCCTTCAGATTGATTACGATTACTGCAAGGGATGCGGAATATGTGCAAATGAGTGTCCGGTGCAGGCAATAGTGATGGTGAGGGAAAAGTAATTAGAGGAAGAGGGACAAAAGAAGTTTGATGGATTTCATCACAACCCTCGCAGTCATCTTCATCTTCTATTTTTTAGCACTTCTGGTTTTCCTCCACTTCTATCGCTCTTTCAAGGCCTCAAAAATCATGCGACTCTACAGGGAGGCTCTTGATCTGATAAAAAGGGAGGATTATGGAAGGGCGATTGAACTCTTCAACAGAGTTCTCATGGAGGATGAGGAAATAAAGGAGGCGTGGATGAACAAGGGGGTTGCTCTTGCGAAACTCGGAAAATATGATGAGGCTGTTATCTCTCTAAGAGAGGCAATCAGAAGAGATGAGAATTATGAAGAGGCCTGGATGAATCTGGCAAGAGTTCTGGTCGAAGCAGGGAGAATTGAGGAGGCAATTGAGGCATACGAGAAGCTGAAATCTCTGGGAGACTCTGAAAAATGGGCTCTTGAAGAGGGAATCGCTCTCTACAGAGCAGGAAGATTTGAGGATGCTCTGAAAATTCTCTCCGGTATTGATGAGCACGAGGCGAAAATTTACTGTGCTCTCAGCCTCTCAAAGCTCGGAAGGGATGATGAGGCGATTGAGATTTACAGAAAATTGCTCGAAGAAAATCCGGATGATTCGATAGCTCTGAACAATTTTGTCGCGCTCTGCATAAAGAAGGAGAAACTGAGAGAGGCTTCTGAATTTCTGAGATCTCTTGAGAGGAGACATCCCTCTTTCGAACTGAGGAGGAGGCTTGGAGAGATTTTCCTCCTTTCAGGAGATCTGGAAGAATCTCTGAGAATCTTCGAGGAGATTCTTAAGGAGAATCCGGAGGACAGGGATCTGCTGTACAATGCATCCCTCTGTTACTTCCTGAATGGGAGGCACGAGGATGCCAGGAAGTTAATAGACAGGGTTATTGAGCAGAATCCGTATGAGGGCGATGCATGGCTCCTGAGAGGGAGAATTCATGATGCACTCGGAAATGAAAAAGGAGCCAGGTTCTCAGTAATGAAGGCAATTCAGCTCGATGATAAACTGAGAAAAATAGTGGAGAGAGATGAGAAATTATCAAAATATCTCAGCTGAGCTCTCTCACGGCATCTTTTATGTCTTCTGCCCTCACCGTCTTCCTTTTCTTTGCATTTGCAATTTCCATTGCCTTTTTAGCAATCTTCAGTCCATATTCCTCTATTGCCTCTGCAAGTGCTCTCTTTGCGTCCTCGCCAACTCTTTTTCCACCAGCACTCTTTATTATCCTCTCCATTGGTGCAAGAGGTAATTCTGCCATAAAACTCACCTCCTCACCGTTATTTTTCCTCACTTTAATTATTAATATTTTTTGTTGTTTCATCGAGAAAGAGCGAGAGAACCAGTCCTATTAAACTTGCTGCCAGACAGATTGTGAAGGCAATGTGATAGGCTTCAAGCAGAGAGCCTCTCTCCGAGAGAACAGCATCCATGACGACTCCTATGAAAGGCTGGAAGATTGCAGCTCCGATGAAATAGGAGATATTCAGAAGACCGAGACCTCTTCCAAGAATCTCCTCCGGAAGGCTTTCCTTGGCAATGGTCATGTCTATGACGCGCAATCCGGTTGAGATTCCCATCAGGAGGGCGACTCCATATATCATGCCCTTCGAGAGCTCCGAGGTCAGGAGAGCAAGCGGAATCCAGGAGAGGAACATGAGGAGAGAGGATGCAACCATGACGGGTTTTCTCCTTTTTATGACTCTATCTGAAATAAAACCGCCTGTCGGGCTTGCCAGCATGACGCCGAGAGCTATGAGGAGGAGAATCAAGCTTGAACTCTCTCTGGAGAAGCCGTAAACATCACTCAAAAACCTTCCACCCCAGAGTCCCTGGAAGATCATGAGAGAGCCGTAAACAAGAAATGCTATCACATACAGCAGAACAAAGTTCTTCACTCTGAGGACTGTTTTCAAAATCTCGAAAAATGAAATCTTCTCTCTCCTCTCCTCTTTTCTAACCGGAGAGTCGCCAACGAAAAAGTGGCAGAGGATTGAGGAGAGAATTATCACCAGAGAGGCGGAGAGCATTGTCCCCCTCCATCCCAGAGAACCGAGTGCAATTGCAAGAGGAGCGGTTGCAAACAGAGCTCCGAGATTTCCGGAAAACATGAACATTCCCGTGACTGTTGCATATTCTCCCGGTTTGAACCAGTATGAGAAAAGCCTGAGAGCGGGAATGAAAATGCCGCCCGCTCCGAAGCCTATAAGAGCTCTTCCCGCAATGAGGACAGCTTCAGAGCTTCCGAATGCGAAGATCAGAGTTCCGAGAGCCATGATCAGTGAGAAGATTTTGAGAGTTCTCTTCGGTCCTATTGAATCCGCGAGAATTCCAACCGGAATCTGCGCCACTGCATAGGAATAGAAATAGGCGGAAGATATCAATCCTATTAGCGCTGCTCTGAAGGAGAACAGCTCAACGAGATTGTAAACAAGAACAGCTGGCGAGACTCTGTGAAAGTATGAGAAGAAATACATCAGGGCAGGAACTGAGAAAATGACGGCTCTGCGATATCCCATAGTTTCTCTCCTGAACTCAAAATCTTTTAAAGCTTTTTCTTCTGAGGTTCGAAAATCACAGCAAAAAGTTAAAATAATCGGTTATGCTGGAAATAAGATATAGAGGGGTTGATAAAATGCCAGCTGTTGTGGATACTGAAAAATGCAAGGGGCACGGAGAATGCGTTGAAGCCTGTCCGGTGGGTGCAATAACCCTCGTGGATGGAAAGGCAGTCGTGGATGAGGACGCCTGTGTGGAATGCGGAAGCTGTGTTGATGCATGTCCGGAAGGGGCAATATCCCTCTAAGCCCCTTCATTCATTATTTTTTATCCTTCTGCAGTGGTTTTGAAGGACTCTGAGATTGTTTGATTGAGGATTCAATTTAAACAGCTTTTCAGCAATGATTCTCAGAATTCTGAGTCATTGCGGAGAAATGATTTGGTAAGGCTCTAAAAACAGAATAATTGAAAGAGTGGGAGGCTTTGAAAGTTTTACTTTAAGCCTCGGGCGGGATTTGAACCCGCGACCTCGTGCTTACCAAGCACGCGCTCCGCCTGCTGAGCTACCGAGGCATCGCTGATGACCTTCACGAGCTCCCTCGGAGTTGCGTCGAAATAGATGTTCAGCGAAGGGACCTCGGAAGATATCTCCGAGGGGTCTCTTACATCCTTAAGTATATCTCCTATTTTAATCTTCTTTTCGGTATGCTTGAAAGAAGATACAGAGGCGTAAAATGGAATTCCCTTCTCCCTGCAAACAAGAGCAAGAGGATAGGTTCCTATTTTGTTTATGAGATACTCCGGAGTTAGCGCATCACCTCCCACAACCGCTTTGGTGCATTTTTCAGCAACAATCCCGATTGAGGCATCGGTAATGAGAACAGCGTCAATTCCATTTTTTCTGAGCTCCTTCACGAGAAGCTCTCCCTCTCTGACGGGTCTGCTCTCGGTCACGAAAACTCTTCTGGGCTCACTTCTGAGAAGAGAATCCCTCACAGCTCTGCTGTTCGAGATCGTTATGATGACATCGGATCTCTCTATGATCTCCGAGGTTTTCCGAACAGTCTCCTCGTGAGCTCTCTCAAAGAGCTCGAGAATCTCCTCAGCGCTCATTTTCTCAAGAAGGCTGAGAGCGAGATGGAGGGAGGGCATGAGAGGGTGTGCTCTCTCAAGTCTTGCCGAGAACTCTCTCCTCTCCTCCTCGGAAACCCGCTCGAGCAATCTGAGAGCTCTCTCGGTTATGTGGCTTGCTCCGTGAATGTTATCTCTTATGAGCTCTTCAAGCTCCCTCAACTTCACCTCACCGCTTCAGTCAGAGGCGGAATTATCTCGGGATAGCCAACTGCCATGATGTGGCACCCAGCAGCCTCTGTTTTTCTGAGCTCCTTCAGGAAAGGAATGAAGTAGTCAAGATTTATTTCCAGAATCTTCTCCTTCCTCTTCTTCTTGTCAGGCTCATCCTTCGCCCTTGTTATTCTCTCCATCAGCTCTTCCGGAACATGAACTCCGGCGACATGCTCATCAAAGAACTTGGCAACCCCGTATGATTTCAGCGGGAAGATTCCTATCAGAACCGGAATTTTTATTCCGTGCTCTCTCAGGAGCTCGAAGAATTCCCTCACCCTCTCAATATCATATATCACCTGAGTCTGCACGAATTCGGCTCCGGCTTCAACCTTTCTTCCGAGCTTCAGAACCTCCGCTTCAAGAGGCTCGCAGTTCGGATTTGCGGCAACTCCGACATGAAGCCTGACCTCTCCGTGAATTTCGTTTCCGTAGAGATCCACTCCCTCATCAACCATCCTCCTTATCATGTATGTCAGCTGAGCCGAGTCGAGATCGTAAACAGGTTTTGCCTTTGCATAATCTCCGAGACCTATGTGATCGCCGGTGAGAGCAAGAACATTCCTTATCCCGAGAACGCATGCTCCAAGCAGATCTGATGTGAGAGCGGCTGCATTCCTGTCTGTGCATCTCAGCTGGTAGATCGCCTCCATTCCGGCTTTCTCCTGAATCATGTATGAGGCGACAAGACTGCTGACATATGCCATCGAATTCGGATTATCGGTAACATTGCACGCGGTCACATATCCTTTGAGTTCCTGAGCAGACTTTATCGTGTTCTCAAGATTTGTCTCCTTCTCGGGTTCGAGCTCTCCTGTGAAGACGAATTTTCCCTCTTTTATTTCTTTCATCAAATTGCTGAAAACTTTCATTTCAGCTCACCTCTGAGAAGCTTCCTGGGAGAGGTCTCAACCCTCCTGTCTCTCGGCATTCTGAACTTTCTGAAGAGGTCAAGCCTGTTGAACTTCCTGGCTCTCTCATAGATCTCAATCCAGGCGCATTTGTTCGTGTACCCCTTATACTCGCACATCCCATCCACGGGACCGCCGCAGGGTCCATTGAGAAGAGATTTCGCACATCTTGTAATCGGGCATATTCCAAAGGTCTCTCCCAGAAGGCAATCCCCGCATGCCCTGCACATCTCCTCAAACCTCTCGTTCTCCTTGTCTTCAATCCCGATGAAAACCGTGTTCTGAGCCGGGAAAACAGGGATATCCGGGAAGAGCTCTGTTAGAGCTCCAGCACCGATTGAGCATGCCATTGTGAGGATTGCCTGAGAATCTCCTATCTGTGGTTCAAGCGCAACTCTGCAGTTGTAAAGATCACACTGCTTTGCTATGCTCGTGCTTCTGACAGATACCTCCTTTCCCTGAACTCTGAAGCCCATTGAAACGAGCATTTCCATCTTCCTTGCCTCTCTCAACCCTCTCGGGGGATGGGTGCATCCCTCACATCCAACAACAAGAATTTTCTCATAGGGTTCAAGATATCCGAGAATCTCCTCAAGCGGCTTCTCCTTCGTGACAATCATCACGCATTACCTCCCTTTTCATGAAATTTTGGTGAAGATGAAGAGAAACGAACCCTCTCGTGAAGTCCGAGTGATTTCAGAGTTTCTCTCAGCCCCTCAACTCTTTTCTCAGCAAGCTCGTTCCCCTTCTCAAGTCTGCAGTTATCCTCAATGCATGAGTTCACGATCACCTCTTCAGCACCTCTCCAGAGAGCATGAAGCACGAGGTTCTCGCTTATGAATCCGCTGCAGACCACGGGAATGAAGGCATTCTCTCCCTCAATCCTCATCTCTGCAAACCTCTCGTAATCCGACCATCTGCATCCAAGATAAATTCTCCTTGCACCTTTTTCCAGAGCCTCCGAGACCATGGCCTCAAACTTCTCGTTCTCGTATCCCTCTATCTCAAGAGCAAACACAGGGCACACCGAGACGCACTTTCCGCACCCCATGCACCTCTCCTCATCAATCTTCAGAACAGTGCTTTCGGCTGAGAAGCTGAGAGCCTCATAGGGACAGATGAATGCGCAGTATCCGCATGCTATGCATCTTCTCTCATCATATCTCACTCTCGAGGAGAGTCTCTCAACAGAGATTTCTCCTGCTCCGAGATTCTCCAGGAGAGCATTTAGAAGAGAGGCTCGAAATACGAGAGCTCTGCTTCCCTGCTCGAATCTGCAGAAATTCTCATCGCATGGCATTAGTTTAATCTTCCTCGCTCCTCTCGAAACCGAGTAGCTGAGAATCTCTGCCGGGAGTCTTCCTAAGCATGGAAGCCTGATGTCCGAGCTCTCTGCTTCAGGATTGGCTCTGCACGCAAACGATATCTCATCCTTTCTGCTCAGAACCTCGTCAACAAGCTTTCTGAGAACTTCGTAGTTGTAATGGAATATTTCCAGAGCCCCTGCCGGACATGAAGAGGCGCAGATTCCGCAGTACTGACAGGCTTCCGGATTTATCTCCACCTTCTCCTCCTTTTCCTCTATCGCATCAAAAGGACATGAGCGAATGCAGACAAGACACTGACCGCAGCTCTCAGAGGAGAGGGAAATTCCGAATTCAGGCTGAAGCTGATCCATCCTGGACACCTCTGAGAATTCAGAAAAAGAATATTCAGGAAAACTCTATTTAACCTTATTGATTTTTAATGAGGATACCATTCAACATCCAGAATGAGCTTCAGCGTGTTGTTGTCAACCTTCACCCTTCTTCTCGGAAGTCCGTAGAGCTCGCAGATCAGATCGCAGAGATCCTGAAGATAGGGTTCCATGAAGAGGCTTCCGTAAGGGAATCTCCTCCTCTCATCATAGACCTTCTCCATCGTCTCCTCCTTCGGGACAATGTGAACAGGGACTCCGCTGAGCTGAGAGCCTTTTTTCATCGCCTCTCTGAAATCTCCCAGACAGTACGCAATTCTCCTCCTGTATTTCTTTTCGGTCTTCTTCAAATACCTCGCAATCCTCTCGGATTCCATCTCGATGAATTTCCTCTTCACAGCATAGATGTTGCACTTGCCGAGCATGAAGGAGTAGTGCTGAAACGGATATTCCCTTTCGAGCTCTCTGGGAACTATTCCGCATGTTCCGAAAACCACAACATGAACCATGTCCTCGGGAAGGAGCGAGAAAATCAGGGAGTTGAAGACTCTGTGCGATGGTGACTCTGAATACGGCTTTCTTTTCGAGCAGGGAAGAAATATGCAGAGCTCCCTCTCGGGGGGCTCGTAATTCTCAAGAATCCACTCATTCGCTCTTATCATATCCGGATGCTCGAGAACTATCTCTCCTTCGAGCGGAATATCTTTTCTCCTCTCCTCCTCTGGGATGATGGGAAGCTCAAATTTCCTGCTCATCACTCTCACACTTCATCTTCTCCCTTATCTTCCTTACTTTCAGGGAAAAGGAAAATATATTTCTTTTTAAAACATTTCTTCCATGTACTCCAGAGGGCACATAGGTCTGAGTCTCATAATCATCTCCCTCCTCCTGAAAACTCTCGGAGTGAATCCGGATTCTCTGACAATCTCCACATTTGTTCTCCTTTTCTCCACCTTTCCGGATATTGATCTGAAACTGGGGACAGCTCACAGAGGTTTGAGCCACAGCATCTTCTTCTCAGTTCTCATCGCCTTCCTCTTCTCCCTCATTCTCTATCGCCTCTCGGGAGATCAGAATCTCCTCTTCACATCCTTCACAGGTTCAGCCATCGGAATGATCTCGCACATACTCGGAGATCTTCTCACCCTCATGAAGTTCAGACCACTCTGGCCTCTCTCAAAAAGAACTTTCTCCTTTGGACTTTTCAGGTCTGAAAATCGAATTGTGAACGAAGGACTCTTTCTCGCTGGACTTCTCTCAATTTTTCTCAGTCTCCGGAGCTTCCTCCAGCCCTTCTGAAAATCTCCCTCCATGTCTCTTCTGTGATCACGTATTTTCTTCCATCCCTCGGAATCTCTGGATGGCTTTCCAGCTCAGAAACACTCATTCCGCTCTCTTTTGAAGCAAATCTCCTCTCCACCTCTCTCCATGGAACCATATGCGCTCTTCTGGACTTTCCACTTCCCTTTCTGATTTCAACAGCAAGAATTCCAGTTCTTCCTGATTTTCTGAGAAATTCACTTATCCTCTCGATCTGATGGCCCTCTCTGCTGACAGTGAAGTGCTGGGAGAAGTAGAGTGCATTTGCTCCCTTTTCCTGAGATATGCTCTTGCACTCTATTGCACAGTAGAACTCTCTGAAAGGTGAGTCAACGAGAATGTCGGTTATCTGGGTTGCAAACTTGTGCTGCTTCAATCTGTATGCAATTCCTCTGTCTCCGAGAAACTCGTTCAGAGCTCTAACGAGCTCCCTCTCAAAATCGCTCATCATGAAGACCTCTGAACTTTCAGACTCTTAATCCTTCTCAAAGAATGAAGACAGCGAGTGCAAGAACCGTTGTCCATTCCCTCACCTCTGAGGAGATTCCCACCGCTCCGATCTTCAGCTCGCAGTCATAGAGACCCGCGCAGAGATCTTCAGCGAGCTCAATTGCCTTCCTTCTGGCTTCCTCCGGATCTCTCTCATTCCCGTGATACTCGAAGAGATATCCGCTCCTCTCCTCATCCTCCGGAATGACATAGGAGAGGGACGCAGATATGTGCTCTCCTTCTCTGCATGAGGAGTTTCTGGACATCACGCAGAAGGTTATCTCTCCAGGTCTCAGAAGAGACCTTCCCTCGTTCTCATCGATTAGCCTGCATCCGGGTGGAATGATCGAGCTCACCGGAACAAAATTCTGCCTCTCAACTCCGGCATCTCTGAGAGCCATCTCGAATGAACCGAGCTCTGTTCTGTGGGATCCGCATCCTGTGACCAGAAAGAATTTCCTTGGAATCATTAATTCTGAAAGTGACGTCTCCATTTTAATCCTTTTCTTCACTTTCGGGGCGCACCGGAAATTTTTATATAATTCAAAGTTCAAATTTAAAAATGCTGTGAGACTGAAAATTTCGCTTGCAGCCCTTGATGAGAATCCCTCGATTGACCTGAACTACAACTATCATCTCGCCTCTCTCATCTACCGCTCCATAGAGAGAGCTGACAGAAAGCTTTCGCTTGAGCTTCACAGCCCATCCGGTCCGAAGCTGCTTACTTTCAGCAGGCTTTTCGTGCCGGAAAAGTGCTTCTCCATTGAGAACGGGAGAATGATTCTTGAGGACTCCTCAGTTCACTTCTTCTTCTCCTCACCGCTCCCGGAGCTCTGCGAAGCTCTTGTCAGCGGTCTGCTCATGAAACCCGAGGTGAGGATCGGAGACGCAAGATTTGGTGTCTCCTCGATCGAGGTTCTGAAAGAGAGGGAGCTCAGAGGGAGGGAGAAGTTCATAACAATGAGCCCGATTCATGTCTCATCAGTTGAGGGAAGTGGAGTCAGAAGGAGGAAGGTTGACCTCTATCCCGATGATCCGAGATTCTACGAGATTCTCAGAAAGAATCTCGTGAAGAAGTACATCATGCTTCACGGAGAGCCTCCTGAAAGCGATGAGCTTGAGATAGAGGTTCTCGATACCAGGGCGAAGATGATCAGGGTGAAGAACACGAATAACAGATGCGTCGAGATGGTCTTTCTGGCGAGAGGAAGCAGAGAGCTCATGGAAGTCGGATACAAAGCAGGATTCGGAGCCAAGAACTCGATGGGGTTCGGGATGGTGAAGGTTGTATGAATGTCGTAAGTTCAGAAAACACTATTATTGAGAAAGAGACGAGGAATGGGTTCGAATTTTACTGGACGGGTCATCCTTTTGTGGATGCAGGTTTAACTGCGATTCTACTAATTGCTGGTAAAAATAAGCCGGAAGAACTCACTCGAAAGGATGTAGAACGAGCAATAGAATTTGCATCAGAGCTCTACGCAACAAAAGACTGGAGTTCAAGTTATCTTCATGGCATGATATTTCCAAATAGTGGAATAGTGATGTCTAATCCAAGCATGTCTAAGAAACGGTCTCCAGAAGCCATAGCTCAGAATTTATGGGGCATTTTGGAGAAAGCCAATATCACAGATACGGACTCCCCGACATGTATTATATGTGGTAGAAAACCCGCATACACGGATAAAGAAGTTTATCTTTCGGTTTTTCCTTTGCTTGGGACTGGTGGAGTAACTAATTACTTCCATTCAGCAAACCCTAAAGGAGTGGACATCTGTGCACATTGTATCTTTTTAGCTCAATTTCTACCACTAGCGTCTTACAGACTTTCGAGAGTGCTGGTAATTCATGCGTATCCTTACGAACTAATGCTTGAACTTTCAAAAGATGCGCTTAATGAAATTAGGAAAAGCAAACTTGCTTCACAGGCTAAAGGATTCAGAATACCTGAGAACTTTCTTTTTCATCTGATAGGTGAAATTACCACAAAAGTTGAGAGAGATGAATTCTTAGAAAATGCTTCGATTACACTGTATTACTTCATATGCAACCTTCAAAACCAAATTTTGGACATTATCTACATTCCAAACCCTGTTGTAAGATTTGTAGCTTATGCAAATAAAGTAGATCCTATTGGCTGGAGACGTATAGTTGCAATGGGATGGAAAGGGCAATCAAGCGAAGCTGAATTTGAGAATTTTGAACGAGAAAGACGAAATGAGGTTTACTCAAGACTTTTGAATTACGAGAGTATATTGTCGTATTTCTACGATAGGAATAAACGAATGGTGAATGCAAGCTGGAATCTTTTAGCTTTTTACTGTAAGGAGGTGATGGGTATGGATAAAGAAACTTTGGAGTTTATTAAGAGTGTTGGAGATAGGATTGTAGAATCTATCGAAAAGCTACCAGACCATAAGCTCGACGATGAAATAAGAAGCCTAGAGCGTGCCGAAAAGTTATATCAATTCGAAGCCTTTTTCATTCGTATTGAAAAGCTCAGACAAAGTCTTGGAGTGGATAAGCCTTTAATGACTTTTGATGAATTCACGAGAATTCTCACAGCTTACGGAGAGGACATAAATGTTTCTTGGAGAACTGTAAAGAATCTTTTGTTGTTCCGCATTTACGAGAAACTCCATGAGAGACTTATGAAATCTGCCAAGTCACCAGAAATTGGTGAGGTTGTAGAAGAAAGTGAATATGCCATATTTGGAGGTGATAGTGAATGAGGTTTGCTGCTGGAATGGTATTGATAGATGCCCCACATTCGGCTTTGAACATGCTTGGAATAGATGAAACGACGCCCGAAAGAACCGTTACAAGGGTTAAGAAATTAAGAAAAGGTGGTCTGACATACCCCTATGTTTCACCACAAGCTTGGCGTTATTGGTGGAGAAAAACACTTGCGGAGCATTTTGAGTGGTCTTTGTCTCCAATGTTCAGAGAAGAAAAGCAGGTATTCACAGCT
>JACIWD010000094.1 GCA_014361165.1 Candidatus Mnemosynella bozhongmuii | reverse complement strand
ACTTGCTCTTCCGCTTACAATTTCTCTGAGTTCCTCATACCTAACCTTCGCGAGAGGAGGATACATCATCCAGATTAAACCTATCGCAATTGGAATTGATGTTGTCCCAATGCTCAGCGAACCTATCAGCTCGGAGACCTCTGGATAGACATATCCAAGTGAAACTCCGAGAACCATCGCAAGAAAAATCCAGAGAGTCAGATATTTGTCGAGAAAGGAGAGTTTCTTCTCACTCACAGGAACTCCCTCCTTTGAAGAGTCCTCTGAGCATGGATTCAGCTTCCTTTTCAAAAACTTCCGGCTTCACAAGCAGAAGACAGCAGATTCTGTTCTTCTCATCAACTCCAGAAATTACCATCAGCCTGTCCCCGCTCTCAAGACCCATGCGACTTCTGATTTCCTTCGGAATGAGGATGCAGCCCTTTGCATCCACGGTCACTATCGTCTCTATTTTCGCAGATCCACACTGCATGAGAGTAACGATTTTCTAAAAAATCCGAAAATTCTGAAAAATGAGAGAAAAAATAAGGTGAAATGTAAGGGTCAGTACAGCTTCGTGTATTTCACGCCTTCCGGACAGTGCTGAACGCAGAGATTGCAGAATGTGCACTCGTCTTCGTTCTCCTCAACGACCACGACCTTTCCGTCCTTTATCGCGAAGATGTCAACAGGACAGATGTCCACGAGCTTCTCGGGTTCCTTGCACTTCTCGGGATCGAGCTCAACTTTAACGAAAACTCCCATGACCAGAACCTCCTCACTTCATCTTGAGTACTTCTTTCAGCAGAGTGATGATCTCGGAGTGATAATCCGCAACGAGAACGCCTGCATCTCTGAGAGCCTCTTTCTTACCTTCCACAGAACCCTTCTTTCCTGTCACTATCACGGCGGCATGTCCGAATCTCTGACCGGGCATCTTATCCACGAAACCTCCTCCGATGAAAGCCACAACAGGCTTGGAGAATCCGTATTCTTTGATGTAATCCGCAAGTGTCTCCTCCGCAACTGTTCCGGGTTCTCCGTATATCACAACTGCCTTGGTCTCGGGATCCTTCTCCAGCAGCGGCATCAGTTCATGGAACATGCTTCCGACGATGGGATCTCCTCCAACATTTATTGCGACGCTCTGACCAATTCCATTCACGCTCATGAGGCTGCATGTCTCCGTCATCATTCCTCCGCTTCTTGACAGGACTGCAACCGGACCCGGTGTGTATGCCTTGTTTGTCTCCTCAGTTGGACCTCCTATGGCGGCGAGCTTCACCTTTCCGGGAACAATTGAACCGAGAGAATTTGGACCGATGATTCTTGCTCCGTGATCCTTTGCGAACTGAATCATCTCAATAACATCACTTCTGGGAACTCTCTCCGTGAAAACGCTGACAAGCTCAATTCCCGCATCTATGGCTTCCATAACCGCATCCTTTGTGAATCTTGGAGGAACTGAAACAACAGAGG
This sequence comes from Candidatus Mnemosynella bozhongmuii, assembly GCA_014361165.1. Classification (GTDB taxonomy): domain Archaea; phylum Halobacteriota; class Archaeoglobi; order Mnemosynellales; family Mnemosynellaceae; genus Mnemosynella; species Mnemosynella bozhongmuii. The sequence continues at coordinate 1,997 of JACIWD010000094.1, read as the reverse complement.
TATTTGCATCGTGATTTTCAACCGCACTCTTCACGGTGTTGTACACGGGAACACCATGAACCTTCATACCCTCCTTTCCGGGAGTGACTCCGGCAACAACCTTGGTTCCGTAATCAATCATCCACTCTGTGAATGAGGCTGCCTCTCTTCCGGTTAGTCCCTGAACAACAACTCTTGTGTTTTCATCAATCAGAATCCCCATTTACAACCCCTCCAGAACCTTATCAGCAACTTCTTTTCCAAGAACCTTCTCAACAAACTCTCTTGTCTTGATGTATTTTGCAACCTCCTTCTGAGCCTCTTCGAGACTCTTTCCTTCCTTCTCCTTCTCCTCAATCAGCCTGATCATCTCAACAGCGAGCTTTGCTGCCTGATCCATTCCCAGTCTTCTGTCGTAGTATCTCACTCCGTATTTCCTGAGAATCGCGTATCCATCCTCCTCAAATGCTCCGGCTCCTCTGTAAACCACGGGGTATTCTGCCGGATTGATTCCGAGGTCGAGCATGGCCTTTATCACACCTCTTGCGACCAGATCAACTCTTGAGTTGGAATAGACGTTGTGACACACGAGAAGTCCCTTCACTCCCGGTTTTGTTAGCACGAGCTTTGCAAGACCATAAACCTTCTTAACAGGTGGATTTCCTCCGACCTCACAGTAGTTTGCTGGATTTCCACCATATCTCAGAATTGCATCAAATGTTGTGAGAGAGCCTCCTCCTGCGCCTATGATGCACCCGAGAGTTCCACCAAAATCAATTGCTCTTCCCGCAACTCCTCTGTGATCCGAGAGATCATTCTCTTCAGCGAGCCTCTCGAACTCTGTTGGCTCTCTCGGTGAGCTCGGTCTGTCATGAATTCCCATTGCCTCAAGCTTCTCCCGCTGTCTGTACATCGCATCATCCTCAATCTCAATGTGAGCATCTGCAGCAACTATCTTCCCGTCCTTCGTGAGGACAAGCGGGTTTATTTCAGCAAGGGTTGTATCATAATCCACAGCAAGCTTGTAGAGTGCCATTATAACTCTCTGAAGGGCTGAATCCGCATCTTTCGGAAGCTTCAGGAAATCCGCCATCTTCTTCGCCTTGAACGGCATCATTCCGTAGAATGGATTGAACCACTCCTTGTAAACTCTCGACGGGTCTTTCTCCACAACCTCGTTTATGTCAACTCCACCCGCATCGCTTATCAGCATGATTCTCTGCTTTGCAACCTCATCATATGTGCATGCCAGGAAGAGCTCCTTATCTATGTCGAGAAGCTCCTCAACAAGAACCGCAACAACCGGGAATTCATTTATCTTCATTTTCAAAATCTCTTCAGCATGCTTCTTCGCTTCCTCGGGTGAATTTGCGATCTTGATTCCTCCAGCCTTGCCTCTTCCTCCTGTGAGGACCTGAGCCTTTATGACTGCTTTTCCACCAAGCTCCTCTGCTGCTTTGGCTGCTTCCTCAGGAGTTTTGGCGAGAATTCTCTTCGGTAATGGGACTCCATACTTCTCGAGGAGCATCTTGCTTTCATATTCATATAATCTCATTTTCTTCCACCTCCAAAAAGAAAGAAGAAATTAAAGGGGATTGCCCCTTCACTCTTTCTTCTTCTTGAACCTCTCGGGGAGAGGCCTGATGTCAGGTCCATCGTATGTGCACTCATCAAGAGTGACGTGTCTCCAGGGTCTCTCCCTGGTCATCTCCTCAATTGCATGCGCAGTTAAACCTGCTGCTCTCGGGACAAAGAATGCTGCCTTTCCGAACATCGGATCGATTCCTATATCGGCAAGAACAGCCGCCATCGCACCATCCACGTTGATTATCAGCTTTCTTCCTATGAGCTCCTCGGTCTTCGCCTCAATTGCCTCGGCAAGAGCGATGTGATCTCCGGCGACTCCATACTCCTTCGCAAGCTCGAAGAGTCTGAATCTTCTCGAATCGTTGTTGTGGATCGGATGTCCGAATCCGAGAATTCTCTTTCCTGCCTCTCTGTGCTCCTTTATTATGATT
>JACIWD010000093.1 GCA_014361165.1 Candidatus Mnemosynella bozhongmuii | reverse complement strand
CAGCTGATAACGGACTTCCCGGAAATTCTCGAACTTGACATAAATCCGCTTGTGGTTTTTGAGAATGGTAAAGGTTGTATAGCAGTTGATGCAAGATTAACTCTGGAGGGAAAGATGGAATGATGCCAATTTACCTGAGCTCTGGAAAAAAACATGCAGGAAAGACCTCGATCGGAATCGGGCTGATACTCGCACTGAAAGAGAGAGGGATGAATGTTGGATATATTAAACCGATCGGAACGGTTTTCAGAGATCTTGATGGAAGGCTTGTGGATGAGGATGCGCTTCACATCAAATCAATTCTCTCGCTCGAGGACTCTCCAGATGATATGTCTCCGGTGGATCTCACAACCGAGACAATAAGAGATATTCTCAGAGGAAAGGAGAAGAAAATTCTGGAGAGAGCCAAGGAGGCATTTGAGAAGATATCGAGAAACAAGGACATTGTTCTGATTGAGGGCGCACCGGATATGATTCACGGAAACTCTCTCGGACTCTCTGATGGATGCATTGCGAGAGAGCTGAACTCAAAGGTTGTTCTTGTTGCAAAATACGATACCGAGATCTCTCTTGTGGATCAGGTAGCTCTCGGGATGACGCTCATACCGAAGGAAATCTTTAGCGGTGTCATCATAAACGATGTTCCTGAAAGCGCGCTTGAATTCATCAACGAAACTGTTCTGAGTTTTCTCGAAAGGAAGGGTGCAAAAGTTTACGGAATTGTTCCGAGAGATAAAATTCTCAGGGCTGTCCCGATAAGGCAAATCTTAGAGGAGCTTGGAGGAGAGCTCTTAGCCGGAAAATCTGCTGTGGATTCTCTTGTTGATTCCTTCCTGATAGGTGCAATGGAGGTCAGCTCTGCAATAAAATACTTCAGGAGAGCTCCGAACTCTGCGGTGATAACAGGAGGAGATCGAGCAGACATACAGATGGCAGCCATAGAGACGGGAGTGAAGTGTCTTGTGCTGACAGGAAACAGAAGACCGAGCGAGGTCATTCTTGCTGCTGCTGAAGAGAGGCACATCCCTGTAATTCTGGTGCCAATGGACACAATGAGCACGGTTGAGAGGATGGAGAGGATGCTCGGAAGACTGAAGGTGCAGAGTGAGGAGCAGATGAAGCGTGTGAAAGAGCTCGTTGAGAAATATGTGGATCTGGATGCCCTTCTTCAGGATGTGGAGGTAGATGCTTGAGGAGCTCATAAAGAGATCCGGTGCCATAAAGTTCGGAGATTTCCTTCTGAGATCCGGAAAGAGAAGTCACTATTACATTGACAAATACATGTTCGAGACCGATCCAGAGGCTCTGAGAGGAATAGCAGAGGAAATAGCAAAGAGAATTGATCCAAGAGATTTCGACAGGGTTGCAGGAGTTGAGCTCGGAGGAGTTCCTCTTGCTGTAGCTGTTTCGCTGAAAACAGGTTTGAAGAGCCTCTTTATAAGGAAGAGACAGAAGGAATACGGAACAGCAAACAGAATAGAGGGGGATTTCAGAAGCGGCATGAGAATTCTTCTCGTTGAGGACGTTGTGACGACCGGAGGGGCTCTCCTGGATGCGATAAATATAATAGAGGAGGCAGGAGGCATCGTCAAGAAGATTTTCGTTGTGGTTGACAGAATGGAGGGAGGGGTTGAGAGGATAAGAGAGAAGTATGATGTGGAGGTTCTCACAAACGTGAGGTCTCTCGGAATCTCTGAAGAAATTCGGAAGAGCTGAAGATCTGCGCACGAAGACCGAGATCGGAATATGCTCTCTGAGACTCTCTGAGCGCCTCCTCAAGATCTCTGAACCGGAAGAGATGAGAGGGACAGCTGCAGTCGCTTGAACCAAAGTTGGGAATGAGGTCTGATGATTTCATCCCGATTCTTCTGGCAACTTCACACTCCATCCTCTCATGAACTTCAGCAAAAATCACATGAGAGGGAGTGTGATTTTTGAGAAGATAATCGATATGCCATCTCAGCTTCTTCTCTTTTGAAAAATGTCTCAGAATTCTTCTCAAACCGTATTTCATGGAGCTTCCAACATAAACATAACACCCTTCGGGAAAATGAACTGTTCCGAGAGCTCCGATTCTGAGCTCGGATGCTCTCACAGGTATCAGAAGAGAGTAGGTGAGATTCTCCCTCATATCATTCCGATGTTCTTCAGAAGCTTCAGGAGAGTCGGAGTAACATCGAGCTCCTTTAACTCATCCATGGTGACCCATCTGAGCTCAAGAGCATCGTCGGACGCCACAGGCTCTCCGGAAACAATTCTGCAGAAGTAATCGATGATTATGTAATGATACTTCACCTCTCCATCTTCTCTGTAAATGCTCTCCACTATTCCGGCGAGTTTCTCAACCTCAATTTCAACCAGAAGTTCCTCTCTTATCTCCCTTTTCAGAGCCTCTTCGAGAGATTCTCCCCAGTTTACCTTTCCGCCGGGGACAGACCAGTAGCCAGCATAGGGAGGATTTCCCCTCTTTATTACCAGAAGCCTTCCATTCCTGAATATCAGAGCTCCAACCGATGGGATGGGATGTTTAACCAATTTCACACCTCTGCAGTGAATCTCTGAAGGACGTTCATGAGAATCTCAGCATATTCGCTTTTCAGCTCATACACAATTACTCCGGTGGAGAGATTTCTTCTCGATTTCAGTATTCCAAGCCTCGATTCAATCGCACCTATTATGGCTGCAACTGACTTCTTTGAAACCCTGAATTTTCTTTCCGCAAGCATCCTGTAAATCAAATCCGTTGTGAACTTCCTCAGCTTTAAAATGATGGTGAGGATCGCCCTCCTCAACCCGCTTTTATCCCGCTTGAGATATTTCTCTATTCTCGTCCTCACCTTAACAGAGAGCTCCATCACAAATCACTTGGCGATTCATTTATTTAAAGATTTTACCCTTTTCAAAATCATGAAGATGGATGAGTCTGCGGGGACCTGCAGAGAGTGCGGGGGAGAGCTGAAAGTTGAGGAGATGAAAGAGGAGAGAGTGAAAAAAGTGAGATGCAGATGTGAAAGATGCAACCGCATCTTTCTAATTTACTTTGATGAGGAGTGGAATTTTCTTGAGGAGCATCCGGAGGAAAGAGTTGTGGAGAACGAGAAACTTTACAGAATTCTGAGGGAGAGGGAAGATGAGATGAGGGAACTTCTCACAGCTGCTCAGATTGATGCAGTTAGAGGGAGGCTCGAAAACAGAGATGTCTCACCGAGCAACCTTTCGAGAGCGAGAAGAAGGCTCAGGATTGTCGAGGAGCTCACCGGTGTGAGGTTCGAGTTCATGATAGGGTGATTGCAATATTATGCAAAGAGGTATCTCGCAGATTACGAGGATGCACCTGGAGAAGCTCATGACGGCATCAAGAACTCCAGGAGAGATGTCAGAGAAATGAGGCTCTGCGTGGAGCTTTATTCATATAAATTATATGATTAAGGTGGCTGGATGCGCTTTCTCCATGATTCTCATGTGCTCACCCTTAGGTGAATTCGTGGAAACCCATGTATTCATATAATTTCTGTAATGGGCGGGTCAGCTCGATGAGGTTTTCCGTTACAAAAATTATGTAATAGATGTCCTTCACATTTTCTACTTTCAATTAATTCTGAAATAAATTGTAAATATGAAGTTTTTATTCTAAAAACTTGAAAGATACGTGATACCATTTGTAATAATGGATATTGATAACATTTACCATGGCAAGATATGACATGATAATGTGTGTCATTGAAAAAAGTGAGAGTAAGCAGAAAGGTGTTAAGTATCGTGAGAGAATAAATCATCTGAAGATGGTCAGAAGAAGATACGAAACAGATGTTGCAAACTGGATAGTTGGGAGAGAGGAGTTCAGAAGAAGGATAGAGGCTGTCACAGGAGCTGGGAGAGGAGCTGAAATGAGAATAGAGAATTACACGCTCGACCCATCAAAATGGATTCTCATGGTGAATGGAAGGAGAGAGCGAAGAGGAGAGGAGCTCATAAGAAAAATTATGGAAGAGGAGGAAATTGACATATACGAATACCGGAAACATCCTCCCATGGATCTCTCACAGCCACCGGCATGGATAACCGTTAAAGGGAAGAAGGTTGAGAGAATATTCTGAGAAGGTGAGAGAAATTGATAGAATCAATCCAGTTCGGAAAGATAAGAATAAATGGAGTGACTTATGAGCATGATGTTTTGATAACTCCAGAAGGAGAGGTCAGAGACA
>JACIWD010000092.1 GCA_014361165.1 Candidatus Mnemosynella bozhongmuii | reverse complement strand
GTGGGATTGAAAGGAAACATTGACACTTCGAATATCTGAGTAAAAAGAAGTGTTGAAATCAGACCAAAGTGGGATTGAAAGATACAAATATAAATCATTCACAATCTTGTCTGTATTGCTCCGTTGAAATCAGACCAAAGTGGGATTGAAAGGGAGGATACGTTATTCCCAGCATTCCGTCAAATAGCTGTTGAAATCAAAACCAATTTAGCATCTAAGAAAATTCTGAAAAAGGAACAAAGAATCAATGGTGTAGCTTTAAATACTGTCTGGAAGACTCCTATCCATGGAGTGGGAAATATTTTTAAGAGCGACAATAGCGCTCATCATAATCACAGATCCTCTCGGAAATGTTCCGCTCTTCCTCTACCTCACTGAAGGAATGAGCAGGGAGGAGAGAAGAAAAGAGCTGAAGAACGCGGTTATATGGTCCTTTACCATTCTGCTGATCTTCGCTGTTCTCGGAGAAACCATAATGCGGTTTCTTGACGTCTCCCTTCCGTCTCTCAGGATTGCAGGAGGAATTCTTCTGCTTCTGATCTCCTTCAACATGATGTTCGGTAAGAGAGAGGAGCAGACATCAGGAGTATCTGTCGGGGTTGTTCCTCTTGCGACACCGCTGATAGCGGGACCCGGAGCAATAACAACAGTTCTCGTCTATACCAACATTCTCCCTGGATTTCAGAAACTGCTTGTGGTTCTTTCTATCTTCCTTGCCATCCTTCTGACCTGGTTCGTTCTCAAGGAGAGCGAGAGATTGTATGAAATTCTCGGCAGAGATGGATCTCATGCTCTGACCAGAATCATGTCAATTCTGCTCGCTGCAATAGCTGTGGAAATGATGATGAAGGGTGTAACAAATTTTATTATGGGGTGAGGAAAACCTCTTTTTGATGGCAATTTCATTTAAAGAGTTCTGCAAACTGTGTGAAAGGGTGGAATCCATAACCAGCACTCTTGAGATAACTGATGTTGTGGCGGATTTTCTAAGAAAACTCGATGAGGAAGATCTCAAGTCAGTTCCGCTTCTTCTCATGGGCTCCATTTTTCCTGAATGGGATGAGAGAGATCTGGGAGTCGGTCCGAGCACAATTTTCGAGGCAGTCTCTTCCGTTGCCTCAATCTCAAAGGAGCAGCTCGAGAATTTGATAAGAGAGCACGGGGATGCCGGCATTGCAGTGGAGGAAGCTCTCAAGAGGAAGCCAAAAAGCTTTCTGATTGTTGAGGAAGAGGAGGAACTGCTTTTAAAAGATGTTTATCGCATTCTCGTTGAAATCTCAGAAATTTCAGGGAACAGGTCTGTTGACAGAAAGCTGAACAGACTGAAATATCTCTATTCCACTCTGTCTCCATTCGAGGCAAGATATCTCACCAGAATTCTTCTGAAGGAGCTTCGGATAGGGGTTGGAGAGGGAATCATGAGGGATGCCATAGCAAGAGCATTCGGAGTCTCTCCCGAGGAGATAGAAAGGGCATACATGCTGACGAACGATTTCTCCCAGATTGCTGTTGCACTCAGGAGGGGAGGGGTTGAGGAGCTGAGAAAACTGAAGATGGTTGTGGGAAGACCCGTAAAGATGATGCTTGCTCAGACAGCTCTAGGTCTCGAAGAAGGTCTGAAAGAGCACGGAATGACGATTGTGGAAAGAAAGTATGATGGTGCAAGGGTTCAGATTCACAAGGATGGTGATAGGTGTGTAATTTTCTCAAGAAGACTTGAGAATGTGACGAACTCCCTTCCGGATTTAAAGGAGGCCTCTCTCGAGCTTCCCTTCAATTCAGCCATTCTGGATGGTGAGGTAATAGCACTTCAGAATGGAAAACCGGCTCCCTTTCAGGTCCTTCTCAGAAGATTCAGAAGGAAATACGAGATAGAGGAGATGGAAAGGGAAATTCCGATTCATGCGTATATCTTTGATATCCTCTATGAAGATGGAGAAATTCTCATAGATCTTCCGCTGAAAGAGAGGAAGAAGAGAATAGAGAAAATCGGAGATGGTGAAATAATCTCGTTCTCCCCCTATATCGTCACCTCGGATTTTGAGGAGGCTGAGAGATTCTACAGGATGGCTCTTGAAGAGGGTCACGAAGGTGTGATGCTGAAGAATCCCGAATCTCCGTACACTCCCGGGAAGAGGGGGAAGCACTGGCTGAAGGTGAAGCCAATAATGGAGACTCTTGATCTTGCCGTCATCGGCGGAGAGTGGGGAGAGGGAAGGAGAGCAAGCCTCATAGGTTCATATCTTCTCGGTGCCCGGGATGAGAGGGGAAATTTAATTCCGGTTGGCAAGGTTGCAACTGGATTGACGGATGAAATGCTCAGAGAGCTTACTGAAAGATTAAAACCGCTTATAATAAAGCAGGAAGGAAGAATTGTGGAATTTAAACCGGAGATCGTTTTTGAAGTGGGATATGAGGAAATTCAGAAGAGTCCCAAATATCCCGCTGGTTATGCGCTGAGATTTCCGAGACTGATAAGGGTCAGAGAGGATAAATCGGTTGATGAGGTTGACAGCCTGGAGAGGGTCAGAGAGCTCTATGAGCTGCAGAAAAGGAAGTGATCATGCACCTTCGCTCTCGATTCTCTCCTTTTTGTAGTGCCCCGAGAGCCAGATTCCGATAATTCCGATAAGAATTGAGAGGAAAATTGAGAATGAGAGATACTGCAGAGCAATCATCTCATCCATCTCATATATCTCATTCAGTGAGAGCATGTAATTGCTTCCGCTCCAGAGGATGAGGGAAGCGGATATTATGAAGAAGGGAATTGAAATTCCCCTGAACTCTCTCCTCTCTATATACGAATCTATCAGCTTTCCGATCGAGGAAATTATCATTGCGCACGAGAACCACCATATTGAGGAGTTCACAAAGAGCATGAGAAGATTGAAATATCCCACGATGCTCGGGCTTGTGTAGTAATACCACACAGTCAGAAGTCCCTGAATTGCTGCAATCACACCGATTATCAGAGAGGTTATGTATGTTATGAAGGAGACCTTTCCTTCATAGAGGGACTTCTTGAGAGAGATGTAAAAGGTATGGAGAGAATCAGTCAATCCGAGACCTCTCAGAAGGAAATAGAGGCCTATGAACGCAAATATCAGTGTGGCTGCTATTTCCGGTCTTCTCAGAAGAAGCGATACTGCATAGAGCAAAAGGGTCAGTCCAACCGGGATGAAAAAAACTCTTGAAATTTCCTGATCATTGAGTATCTGCTTTATCTGATAGTATGCGCTTTCGAGATTCTGCGTTTGTTTGACGACAACTCTTCTTATCGCATCGATTTTTATTCTCGAAGAGATTACTGGAAGGACAGCTTCATCATCGGCTCCATCAGTCACAACCACTGCACTTTCTGCAGGAAAAATCTTCAGAACATTTTCCAGCTCCTCCGCCACCTTCTGATCAGCAGTCACACCTCTCTTTCTGTCTCCCGCAAGTGTCACAATTTCAACATCATATCCTCTTGACTTCAGCTCCTCATAAAGCTTCAGACCACCGAAAATCGTGTTTAAATCAGAATCCTCCGGATCTTTCAGAGCAAGAGAAATTGCCGCTCTTTTATTCTCCTCATAACCGATAACAGGAGTTTTCACACCTGCTTTATAACCGAGATCATCATCTCTGTCAACACAGATTATGAGGGTCTTCTTCATCAAAACTTATTGGGATAGTAAAAATATAAATATTTGTTTTGTTCGTTAGATGAGTCCCGAGCGCTGGAGAAGAAGTATGTCCTCTGTTTCCAGTTTCTCTCCTCCCTTAAACCTCTCGTAAATCTCCTCAGCAAGCCTCTGCAATTCGCTCTTTCTCCTTCTCTCAACTGCTTCCTTCTCTCTCTGCTTCAGCCATGCAATAACCTTCTCAAAGTCTCTGACGTCTCTCATGGCCTTCAGGTATTCCTTGTGGAATTCATCAGCTTTCTTTTGAGCTTCCAGAAACTTTCTGTGCGCTTCATCAGCCTCTTTTCTCAGTTCGTCAGCCTCTCTGAAAAGGGAAACCATCTTCTCATGATGCTGCTGAGCCAGAGCAGCGTATTCGCTGACCTTTTTGTGAAACTCTGAAGCCTCCTCTCTGAGCTTCTGAGCTTTTTCAAGAAGCTCTCTTATCTGCTTGTTCTTTTCAAGCTCTCTTTTTCTCTCCATGAACTCTTTTTTGAGCTTCGCAATCCTCTCGACAAGCGCTCTTTCCCTCTCAATCGTGAGCACTTCAGTCTGCTGCTTGAACTCCAGTTTGTCGATCTCCTTCTTCAGCTGAAGAAGAGATGGCCCTTTCTTGCCCTTCTCAATTCCCTCTCTGAGCTCATCAATCTTCTTATAAATCTCAGAAGCCTCCTCGTTAAGCCTGTTCCTTTTCTCCTTGTACTCATTCACGAGAGCATTGCATTCATCTCTCTTTGCCTTCTCTTCCTGAGCTTCTCTGACTAGCTCTCTGACCTTTCTGTTAAGCTCATCTCTCTTGGATGCCATCTCGCTTGCAACCGAATTCCAGTGATTTCTCTGCTCCTTATATTCCTCAGCTTCTTTAAGTCTTCTCGCTTTTTTTGCCTCAAGCTCTTCCAGCATTGCCAAGTTCTTCCTCCGCCCTTATTTTTTGTGAAGAATTAAAAGAGACACCGCATCCTACTCTACAGAACTTCTTTCATATAAACTTTTTTGCCGCGCTTTCGGAAAGCTCAACTTAAACAAAAAATTTTATAGGTTCGCGGCATTTCACACAATTTTTAATGACCCGAATTGGATTTGTCAAGCTGGGAAACATAGGGATTTCAACGGTCATAGACCTCATTCTTGATGAGAGGGCTGACAGAGAGGATATTGATGTGAGAACGATTTCAAGCGGTTCAAAGATGACTCCGGAGGTTGTGGAAGATCTTAAAAAGATAAATGAGCTCTCTCCAGAGCTTCTGGTCATAGTCAGTCCGAATGCATCTCTGCCCGGACCGAAGAAGATGAGGGAGGCTGTCGAGAGCCCGTGCATCATCGTTTCAGATGCGCCTGCGAAGAAGGCTGTGAAAAAGCTTGAGGAGGGTGGCTTCGGTTACATCATCATCTCCGGAGATCCAATGATAGGGGCGAGAAGAGAGTTTCTTGATCCCACGGAAATGGCTCTCTTCAATGCAGAGGTTCTCAAAATTCTCTCTGTTTCCGGTGTTGTGAAAATCATCCAGGAAGAGCTGGACAAAGCGCTGGAGTCTCTGAAAGGAGGGGAACTCTACCTTCCGAGAAGAATCATAGAGATTGACGATATAATCTCTCTTGATTTCTCAAATCCCTATGCAAAAGCCAAGGCGGTTGCCGCATATTTCATAGCGGAGAAGGTTGCAGAGCTGAACGTAAGAGCATGCTTCACCGAGAAGGATAGGGAAAAATATGTCCCGATGGTCGCAGCAGCTCATGAGATGATAAGAATTGCCTCCCAGCTGTCAGATGAGGCAAGAGAGCTTGAGAAAGCTGTTGATGGAGTCATCAGAACACCTCACGGGAAGGATGGAAGAATTCTCTTCAAGAGAGCTCTGATGGAGGGATTCCAGAAATAAAAATTTTTAAAACTCTCCCTCAATCTCTTTTTTGATGAAGGTGAGAGCTCATCTGATAATCCATGGAAGAGTTCAGGGAGTCTTCTATCGCAGATGGTGTCTGGAGAATGCAAGGGAACTGAATCTCACAGGATGGGTGAGAAACAGGGATGATGGAACTGTTGAAGCAGTTTTCGAGGGAGAGGAGGAGAATGTCAGGGAGATGATAGAAAGGTGTCATGAAGGTCCTCCGAGAGCAGTGGTAACGAAAATCGATGTAAAGTTTGAGAAACCGAAAGAAGAATTCAGGGATTTCCGCATAATTTACTGATTTCAAATCCTGAACTGCTTCATCAGTTTTTTCAGATTTCCTCTTCCTCCCCTGAGAGACTTTATAGCCTTGCTCATTGTTCTGTAGTACTTGAGGAGCTCCTTCACGTCCTCCTGTGTCGTTCCAGAGCCTCTTGCAATCCTCTTTATTCTCGAAGCATTTATTATCCTGGGATTTTCAAGCTCCTCCTCTGTCATGGAATCCATGATGTATTTGTATTTCTTCAGCTTCTCCTCAGTTAGCTGAAGCATCTCATCGGGTATCTCAACTCCCATCGTTCCGAACGGAAGCATCTGAAAAATCTGCTTCAGCGGACCCATTTTTTTCATCGCCTCAAGCTGAGCATATATGTCCTTGAGTGTTATCTTTCCCTTAAGAATCTCCTCTGGCCTGAACTCCTCTTCCAGCTCAGCTTCTTTGAACTTCTCGATCAGAGCCCTGAGATCTCCCATTCCGAGAAGTCTTGAGATGAACGAATCTGGCTGGAATCTTTCCAGATCGTCAACTCTCTCTCCAGTTCCGATAAAGGCGATGGATGCACCTGTTGCGGAGATTGCAGACAGAGCTCCACCACCCTTTGCAGTTCCGTCAAGCTTTGTAACAATGATCCCGGTTATCCCGACTGCTTTGTGAAATGCCTCGGCCTGCTCTTTTGCGAGCTGACCTATGGCAGCATCAAGAACAAGAAACCTGTGATCTGGGTTGACAACCTCATTTATCTTCTTGAGCTCCTCTATGAGTTCATCCTCAAGTGCGTGTCTTCCCGCGGTATCTATGATGAGAACCTCATAATTCTTCATTTTCTCAAGAGCATTTTTCACAATTTTGACCGCATCCTTCTCATCCTTCTCTCCATAAAATGGTATTCCGTGCTTTTCAGAAAGCTGTTTCAGCTGTTCATAGGCTCCGGGCCTGAAATTATCCGCACACACAACAGCGGGCTTGAGACCCTTTTTCTGGAAGTATCTCGCAAGCTTAACAGTAGTTGTCGTCTTTCCAGAACCCTGAAGTCCTATCATCAGAATTTTCTGCGGCTTCAGCTCCACTGGTGTTGCCTCTCCGATAAATTTCACGAGCTCCTGATAGATTACTCTGAGGACATGCTCCCTTGCGGTCATCCCCTTGGGAGGTTCTTCCCTGAGAGCTCTCTCTTTAATCCTCTTTGAAAGCTCCATGACCTGCCTTACATTGACATCTGACTGGAGAAGGGCTCTCTGAATATCTCTCACTATCTCATTCACAACAGCCTCATCAACTTTGGAAGACCTTGCAAGCTTTCTGACTGCCTCTCTCAGGGACTTCCCAAGCTTTTCAAGCATTCAAATCACCGAGAATCCTCTTCAAGAGCCATTCTTTTGAGAACTTCTCAAGATCCTCGTATCTCTGGCCTGTTCCGAAAAATGCAATTGGCTTTCCTGTTTCATAGACAATCGAGAGAGCAGTCCCTCCCTTTGCATCCGCATCCACCTTTGTGAGAATGTGGGCATCTATTCCAATCTCCCTGTCAAATCTCAGAGCTCTCTCAACCGCATCATTTCCGGCAATTGCCTCATCAACAAAAATCACAAGATCCGGTTTGTTCACTCTCTTTATCTTCTTCAGCTCTTCCATGAGATTCACATTCGTGTGCATTCTTCCGGATGTATCAGCTAAGACGGCATCAATTTTTCTCGCTCTTGCATGTGCCATGGCATCATAGATGACAGCCGCTGGATCTGCACCGTATCCGTGGGCTATGACTCTGACTCCGAGTCTCTCGGCATGCTCTCTCAGCTGCTCTTCGGCACCCGCCCTGAAAGTGTCGCCCGAAGCAAGAACAGTTGAGTATCCCTGAGAGAGCAATCTTTTTGCAACCTTCGCAATTGTTGTTGTTTTGCCAGTTCCATTCACTCCGACAAAAAGAATCAGGATGGGCTTCTCCCTCTCTCTCACAAACTCATCAAAGTCAAATTCCACCGAGAATATCTCATCAAATATCTGGCGGAAACTCTCTTCCAGAATCTCCTTTGTTGAAACTCCAATTTTCCTTTTCTTTCCAACGAGCCTCTCTTTGAGCTCCTCTCCTATTCTTTCAGCTACTCTGAGAGCAACATCACATTCCAGAAGCTCCATCTGAAATTCCCAGAGAGAATCCTGAATTGAACTTTCATCGAGAGGAATCTCTCCCTCTGTGATGAGATGTTTCACCTTTCCAAGAGAGGAAATTTTCGATTTTAAAGCCTCGAACAATTATTTCTTCTCCTCCAGCTGTGCTCTTATCTTCTCAACTTCAGCCGAGATCTCATTATAGCGAGTTGCGAGCTCCTCAAGTCTTTTTGTCATCTCTTTAATTCTCTCCTCAAGAACTGAAATTGCATCCTCTCTGCTCTTTTTCACAACCACGCCGGAACCAACGCTCATGAGAACGTTCTCGGCGCTTTTGACCTCTCCCTGAAGATAAACTCCAGAACCGAGAGGATAGAGAATTTCGGAGGGAGCCTCAAGAGCCTTCATGGCCTCTATTGTCTCCCGTGCCTCGCTGATTGCACCCTGAATGACATTCATCTGCTGAACTATTGCCTCCGCCTGAGAGGCAAGAAGCTGAAGAGCTCTGAGGGATTCATTCTTCTCCATCACTCTGCCTCCAGAACCTCCTCTATTTCTATCAGATTTCTCTTAACCTTGTGCTTGCTTCCCA
>JACIWD010000091.1 GCA_014361165.1 Candidatus Mnemosynella bozhongmuii | reverse complement strand
TTCTCTGCGAGGGTCTTCGGAATGATTTCCATTGCCTCCGCAAATGCCTCGGCTGCGAGCTGCTCTCTTCCTGAGAGAGTTGCGGCAAACTCTCTCAGTCTGAGGGAGAGCTCTATCTCCGGAGCTCCTCCTCCGGGCAGGATTTTTCCGCTTTCAAGAACCTCTGCAACAACATGAAGCATGTCATTCATCCCTCTCTCGAGCTCATCGACAACGTGCTCTGTTCCTCCCTGAAGCAGAATTGTCACAGACTTGGGATTCTCGCATCCCTCGACAAAGACCATTCTGTCATCGCCGACCTTTCTTTCCTCCACCAGCTCTGCCTTTCCAAGGTCCTCAGGAGATATCGACTCTATCTTCGTCACTATCTTCGCTCCTGTTGCTCTGGCAAGCTTCTCCATGTCGCTCTTCTTCACCCTTCTCACAGCGAGGATTCCTGCTTTCGCCAGATAGTGCTGAGCCAGATCATCAATTCCCTTCTGGCAGAAGACAACGTTTGCTCCGCTCTCCTTGATCTTTTCAACCATTTCCCTGAGAATTCTCTCCTCCTCATCGAGGAATGCCTTCAGCTGATCCGGAGAGGTTATTCTGATCTTTGCATCCACTTCAGTGTCCTCGACCTCGAGAGCCGAATTTATGAGAGCGATCCTTGCGTTCTCAACTCTCTTCGGCATTCCGGGATGGACGACCTCTTTATCAATCACGATTCCATTGACGAATTTTGTATCGTTTATGCTTCCTCCAACCTTTTTCTCCATCTTCACATTCTCCACGTCTACCTTTCCATCCTCATCCATCACTGCCTTAACGGCCTTGACGGCGAGCTCGGCGAGATACTCTCTTGCTCCTTCCGGACTCTTGCCCGTGATTGCTGTTCTCGCTATCTTCTTCAGAAACTCATCGAGATTCTCTCCCCTCACATCAACTGCCATTTCATTCAGAATCTCTTCTGCTTTGTTTGCAGCAAGCTTGTAACCGTTTGCTATGACTGTCGGATGAATCTCGTGCTCGAGAAGCTCCTCTGCCTTCTTCAGAAGCTCTCCGGCAAGAACCACCGCTGTTGTGGTTCCGTCTCCAACCTCCTCATCCTGCGTCTTTGCAACCTCAACAATCATCTTCGCGGCAGGGTGCTCAACATCGATCTCCTTCAGAATTGTTGCCCCATCATTTGTTATCACGACATCTCCGAGAGAGTCAACAAGCATCTTGTCCATGCCTCTCGGTCCGAGGGTGCTTCTGACTGCCTCGGCAACAATCTTTGCCGCCATTATATTCATTTCCTGAGCGTCTCTGCCTCTTGTTCTTGTTGTCCCTTCCTTAAGAATCAAAACCGGCTGGCCACCGAGATAACCATACTGAGCTCTGGCCATCAAATCACCTCCTGTTTCTACACACACGTAATTTGTAGTTCTATATAAACTTAACTATTAACTATTCCAGAGATGAGACCCGCAAACTTTAACTCCTGAGTGATTGCATATTGTGAGAGCCTAGGAGGAATTCGCAAAATAATTATATCATTATTAATAAAGATAAATAGGTGAGGTGGGTGCATTGAGAGCATTTAAGGAGAGTTTCGAGGCTGCTCCAATTAAGATATCCGATGCCGATGAGGAAATAAATCCCTGGGTGACCGTGCATCTCAGAAATGCACCTGGAGAGACGGAAATTCACTTTGTGCATGAGTTTGATGTCATCAACATAAAAGAGAGCGAGGATGCTCTGGGAAATCCCTCTCTAATCCTGGAGTTCATTCTCATGACTGATTTGGACACATCAAAATGCCCGACTTTAACAATAGATATTGTTGGAGAGGATGCAAAAAGACTTCTGAAGAGGATCTCAGAGGTTTTGGACCCTGAAAAATGAGAACGAAATTTTTAAGAATGCTTTTTCCGATGAACCAAGGGTGATGCAATGCTAAAAGCGGTGCTTTTCGATTTCGATGGAGTGATTGTTGATTCCTTTGAGACCTGGCGTCACGCTGTTAACGATGCTCTCAGAGATGCGGGTTTCGAGCCAATTTCGGCGGAGAGATTCAGAAAGGAGTTCTGGGGAATAGAACTGAGAGAGAGCATAAAGAGGCTTGGCCTCGGAGAAGAAGTTGTGAACAGGGCAAATGAAAACTATTTCAAACATCTTGATAAGCTGAGGGTGAGGGAAGAGGTTCCTGAGGTCTTGAAGGAGCTGAAAAGAAAATACAGAACCGCTCTCGTCACAAATACACCGAGAAAAATAATCGAATTTCTTCTGAATTCTCTGCACATTCGAGATTTCTTCGATGTCATAGTTACGGGAGACGAGGTTAAGCTTGGAAAACCTCACCCGGAGATCATTTTAAAGGCATGCGAGCGTCTCGGAGTCTCTCCGGAAGAGGTTGTTCTTGTTGGAGACACACAGAGTGATGTTATCGCCGGAAAATCAGCTGGATGCAGAGCCATAATAGGAGTTGGAATAGATGCCGATTTCAGGATTTCCTCTCTGAAAGAACTTTTAGAAATTCTCAAAACCATTGAAAATGACTCTCCTTCTTCTTGAGAGATAAAATCCCCAGATAACTCCTGCAAGAAGACCCGAGAGATGAGCTCCGTGAGCTATTGCATCTCCTGAGCCCATCAAAATGAAGTCGAGAAATGCAAACAGAACCACTGCTGCGGAAATTGGAACGGGTATCAGAAGCGGAAAGATCATGACCTTCATTCTGGGATTCAGAATTGCAAGGGCTCCGAAGACACCGTAGAGGGCTCCGCTTGCACCAAGAGAGGGAGAGGAAGAAACAAGAGACTGAGCAACTCCTCCAAGAATTCCTGAGGAGAGGTAGATTCCGAGGAACTTCATGCCCCCAACCTCTCTCTCAAGGGTGGGTGCGAAGAAGATTAAAAAGAGCATGTTGAAGAAAAGATGCGAAAAGTCCGCATGGATGAACATGTGTGTGATAATTCTCCAGGGTTCCTGAAGTAGAAGAGGGGGATAGAGAATGAGGAACCATGTGAATTTCGGAATCAGATTCTGAAGCAGGAAGAAAAGAATGTTTGTAAGGAGGATGATCATCGATATCATCATGGAAATGCACCATCCTTAAAGAGGAAAATGAATGAATTTAGATTTTTCTCTCCCTGCATTCAATACAGATTTCTCCACCTCCTTCCTGCGAAAAATCCTTCATCTCCGAGAAATTCCTCGATTCTCAAAAGCTGATTGTATTTCGATGTTCTCTCGCCTCTAACAGGAGCTCCTGTTTTTATCTGTCCGCAGTTAAGAGCAACCGTGAGATCTGCTATGGTCTCATCCTCTGTTTCACCTGATCTCTCCGAAACAACAACGTTGTATCCGTTTCTCAGCGCCATCTGAGCAACATCCCAGGCTTCAGTCAGAGTTCCTATCTGATTCATCTTCCAGAGAAGAGCATTTGCACAGCCGAGCTCTATCCCTTTCTTCAATCTCTTCGGATTTGTCACAAAGAGATCATCTCCAACAATCTGAATGTCGAGAGCTCTCGTGAGCTCCGCATAACCCTCGAAGTCATCCTCGTAGAGAGGATCCTCAATTGAGACGATTGGATAATCAGAGGTTAACACTTCATAGAACTCTATCATCTCCTCTCTTCCGAGCTGAAGACCCTGGAAAATATAGACGCCCCTCTCTCTGTCATAAAAGTGTGTTGATGCAACATCCAGAGCATATGAAATCTCATCCTCATATCCGCTCTTTCTCACCGCCTCAACAAGGACGTCAAGAGCCTCCCTGACATCAGAAATCGGGGGTGCAAATCCTCCCTCGTCACCAACATTCAGAGCAACCTTCCCGTATTTATCCCTGAGAATCTCTCTGAGGGTGAAATTTACTTCGGAAGCAATTCTGAGAGATTCTGAGAAGCTCTCGGCACCCTCCGGCATTATTATGAATTCCTGAAACTCGAGGTCATTCGAAGCATGTTTTCCTCCGTTTATGAGATTGTACTGCGGAACCGGAAGAATATGGGCATCCTGATTCATGTATTTGAAGAAGGGAACTCCCAAGAAGCGGGAGGCTGCCTTGGCAACCGCAACCGAGACTCCGAGAATCGCATTTGCTCCGAGCTTGCTCTTGTTTTCGGTTCCATCCAGCTCAATAAGGGTCCTGTCAATCTCCCTCTGGGAGAGGGCATCCATTCCTATGAGAGATGGCGCTATCACCTTGTTGACATTTTCAACAGCTTTTCTGACTCCGAGACCGCGAAATCTTGAGTCCCCATCTCTCAGTTCAAATGCCTCATGGGAACCTCTTGAAAGACCTGAGGGAACTCCAAATCTTCCCTCAGCCCAGCCATCAACAACAACCTCAACCTCAATAGTCGGAATTCCTCTGCAATCCACAATCTCTCTTGCATGAACCGATGTTATTTCACTCATGATTTCAGATTTGCTGTGAGGTTTTAATTAAACTTTATCTCCCCTATTTTGACCCTCGGAAAAATATATTAGAGAGCAAAGATAATTTTGTGGTGAGGTTCATGAACAGGGCAAAGGTTCTGAGTCTGATAGTTGTGATGATCCTTCTTTCTGTTCAGAGCTCAGCCGAGATTCTGAGAGCTGATAAAATTGAGGTCAAAAGCGGTGAGACTTTCAGTATCGAGATCACTGGAGAGGATTTTAAAGATATAGTGGGAGTGGATATAACGATTCAGTATGATCCAGAGGTGCTGTCATT
>JACIWD010000090.1 GCA_014361165.1 Candidatus Mnemosynella bozhongmuii | reverse complement strand
ATCATTGAGCTTCACTATAAGCACTGGCTCCGCAAAGGTAATGGTTAAACTGTCTGAAACTCCAGTTGCGTTTTTCACAGTAAGAGTGTATTCGCCAGCTACAATGCCCCTGTCTTTGGTAGAAATGTTGATCCACGTGTTGTCCGGAGTACCGCTGTACAGAGTGTATATCTTTCCTTCTGTATCACCACCTGTACCTTTAATTGTAACCGTAGTGTCTACACCCACAGTTTTGAGAGCTGTTTGATTGGTAACATTAATCCTCAACGTTTCACCGATGACCAAAGAGTCATCTTCTACGGTGAAATTCTGGTTTTGCGAATAGGTAGCGGCACTCGCCGGAATCACCGCAAGCCCTGCGAACACTGAGAGCACCATTACTGTTGCCATCACTATTGAGAGAATTCTTTTAGTTCCTTCCATACTTTATCTTCCTCCTCCTTTTCAGAGGCTTTTTCAAAGGTGACGGGCTTCACACTTATAACCCTTTCCCGGACTGAGCCAGAGATATGGCATCGCTGCTAACCCGTCACCTTTGAACTAAATTATAATTATCCACTATTTAAAACCTTTTTGGTTGGAAATGTTAAGCGAGAGGTGAGATGAGAGTCTCAGCCCCTCTTAAACTCATCGAAATTCACTTCGACAATTGTCGAAGAGATCTGCGAGGAGTGGTGTCTCTCCACCCTCAGAGTTTTAATCTCTTAAGGAGATTTTTTCTGAGCTCAAAAAACTCTTCTTTTCCTGCTCATCGGATCAGACGAATAAAACTTCGCTGTATACTATGCTGTTGCGATAGAGCTCATACCTTTCCTTCAACCTGAGAATTAAATCCCTCGCCTTTTCATCCCCTTCGAGAAACTTGAGGAAGAAATAACAAAAACCTCATCACTCAAGGAGATCAACCTCTATGCTGTGGAGCTTTCTGTCCGTCAGTTTTCCGCGGTATTTTCCGACTCCAGCGTATCTCCTCGCGAACTCAAGGATGTCTTTCTCCACCCTCAGTCTGACCTTCTACCCTTCTCTAAGCTCAACCTTCTGGAGAGGTCTGAAGACTCCTTTCTCGTAAACAGCTTCTATCGTCCTGTTCACCATTTCTGATTTTGATCTGAGAGGAGAAAATACTTTTCCCTCAGAGAATCAGAACATCGAGAAAATCAACTCTCTTGAAATCCTCATCAAAGGTTGCGATTCTTCTGATTCCATAATATCTGCAGGTTGCTGCTATGAGAGCATCATTCGGAAGGAGGGAGTATTTCCGAGCAATACTAAGGATTTCCTCCTCATCGGTCAAATCCTCAAGCAGATTTATCTCTCTGAAAACAATCGTGAGATACTCAAGGAAATCTTCAAATCCATTGTAACCGTTATTTCTTATCCACTTCCTGAGCGAAAATGAATTTTTTATTCCGAATCTCTCCTCAGCCAGAAGTCTCAAACCAACATAAAATGTCTCCTGAAAAACTGCAGCACAGCTGAAGAGGCGATATTCTGAAGATTCGAAAAACTTCCTCGCCTCCAAGGTCTTCTCGGTTCTCAGGATGAGGGGAATGATGAATGATGTGTCTAAGAAGACGTCCATAGTTCATCTCTCACCGAATTTATGTCCTCGATTTTTAACACTCTTCTCAGCTCTATGGGCTCAAATTCGAGCCTTCTCACCTTTATCTCAATCCTCACCCTCTCCCCTTCTCTCAGATCAACTTTTTGAAGAGGTCTGAAGACTCCTTTCTCATAGACAGCTTCTATGATCTTTCCCATGAATTTCAATTTTCCTTCTCTTCTTAAAAACCTTCTGTGATGATTTCAAGGAAGTCAACTCTCTTGAAATCCTCATCAAAGGTTGCGATTCTTCTGATTCCATAATATCTGCAGGTTGCTGCTATTAGAGCATCATTCGGGAGGAGAGGATATTCTCTTAAGACCTCGAAGAACTCCTCAAGGGGAAGGTGCTCTATGACCTCTATTTCAAGACCCTCCAGGAGTTTCCTCAATTTCTCAACCATATCCTCATTCCTCATCTTCATGAGCTTTCTCAGAATGAATGAAACCTCCTCCAGAACATTGATTGAGGTTATGAAATCAGAATCAATGTAACTCTCGAGCACCTTCCTTGCTCTCTCCGAGAACTCTGTTTCCACAATCAGACTCACAAGGAAATTCGTATCAAAGAACACTTTCATACTTCTCGAGCCTCAAATTTCTGAGCTCCTCTGCAGTTATCTTCCTTCCCGTGCTCAGGAGTTTCCAGGATTTGAGGAACTCCTCCCTTCTGCCTTTCCTGTCATCAATCCTCAGTAAAACCCTCTCCCCCTCTTTAAGCTCAACCTTCTGGAGAGGTCTGAAGACTCCTTTCTCATAGACAGCTTCTATGATCTTTCCCATGATTTTTCAGTTCTTCATCTTTTCTTAAAAATCTTCTTGCTCCTCTAAACTTTGATGAGAGGAGAGTAGATTTTCTCCAGCTCCGAGAACTTTCTTCTGTTTCACCAGATGAATGTTCACCCTCCATCATCACTCCTCTAAAATCACATCTTTATACTCTTCAGCCTCTCATCTTCTGTCAGCTCGAAAAAGAGCTTCAAACCATGAGATTGAGAGATTTCCGTATTTCTTTGAGATGAGCTGAAGTGTCATTTCAGTGCATTCCTCTTCAGAAACTCCATGATTTTCTGATTTCCCGTCGAATCTAATAAATCTTCCAAGGCTCAGTAGAATGGATAGGATTATAAGAAGGAGAGGGAAACTCTAAATGATGATCAGAGTCAGAGCTCCAGCAACTTCAGCGAATCTCGGAGCAGGTTTTGATGTCTTTGCTCTGGCTCTTAAAGAGCCTTTCGATGAGATAATAGTTGAGGAGAGTGATGAGATCGAGCTGAAGGTCTCCGGAATCTCTGAAGGCGTTCCGAAGGACAGGAGGAATGTTGCATGGAGGATAGCTGAAGAGCTCGGAGTGACCGCAAGAATCGAGATCTTCAAAGGTATCAGAGCAGCAAGCGGTCTCGGAAGCAGTGCAGCAACCTCAGCAGGAGTGACTGTTGCTCTTAACGAGCTCTATTCTCTCGGATTGAGCAAAGAGGAGATGATTGACATTTCGGCGAGGGGAGAGGAGATGATTTCCGGTTCGTATCATGCTGACAATGTCTCTGCAGCTATCCTCGGATATTTCACAGTTGTGAAAGGAAGAGGAGGAAATTTAAGAGCGGTTTCCATTCCCCTGAAGCTGAGGGTTGCGGTATGCCTTCCGGAGATAAAAGTTTCGACGCTTGAAGCAAGAAGATCGCTTCCAGAATTCATCTCTCTTGAAGAGCACAAGGAAGACCTCAGCACCGCTTCAATGATGGTTTATGAGGCTCTCAGAGGAAATGCACGGAGATTCAGCGAGCTGATGAACAGAGGGATTGCGGAGAGGATGAGAAAAAAATTTATTCCGTTTTATGATGATGTGAAGAGGGCTGCTCTCGAGGCCGGAGCATATGGAGTCACTATCAGCGGGAGCGGACCGGCTATAATAGCAGTCATCTCGGAAGAGAGCTCTGGGGTTGAAAGAGCCATGAAGGAGGTCTTTGAAAGAAATGGAATATCCTGCGAGTGCTTCATAACTGAGAGTGGAGAAGGTGTCAGAATTCTGGAGGAGTGAGAAATGAAGTATCTCATCTTCATTCCGGATGGAATGGCGGACAGACCATTAAGAGAGCTCGATGGAAGAACTCCTCTTCAGGTTGCAGAAACACCGAATATGGACAGGATGGCAAGAGAAGGAGCCTGCGGTCTTACCGAGAATGTTCCAAGAGATATGGAGCCTGGAAGCGAGATTGCAACACTCTCAATCCTCGGATATGATCCGAGGAAATATTACACAGGAAGAGGTCCTCTCGAAGCCGGCGGAATGGGAATCGAGCTCAATAGTGATGAGGTTGCATACAGATGCAATCTCGTGACGGTGAAAGACGGAATCATGGTGGATTACTCAGCTGGGCACATCTCAACAGAGGAGGCAAGAATTCTGATTGAGGCTCTGAATGAGAGGCTGAATGGGGAGGCAAGATTCTTACCAGGTGTGAGTTACAGGAATCTCCTCCTGCTCTCAGGGTATTCAGAGAGGGTGAGTTGCACACCTCCGCACAACATAATGGGGGAGGAAATAGAAAAGCATCTTCCCATTGGAGATGAGAGGACTGTGAGGAAGCTCAGAGAACTCATTTTCCTCGCATCTGAAATTCTCGCAAAGCACGAGATAAATGAGGAGAGGATCAGAAGAGGGGAGAGACCTGCGAACATGATATGGCCTTGGGGACAGGGAAGGAGACCGGAGATGCCTGAAATGAGCGTGAAGTATGGGCTCAGAGGATGCGTCATCTCAGCTGTTGATCTGATCAGAGGTCTCGGAAAATATGCTGGTCTGAAGATTGTGGATGTTCCCGGAGCAACCGGATACATAGACACAAACTATGAGGGGAAAGCTGAGAGCGCTATGAAGTGTCTCGAGAAGAATGACTTTGTTCTTCTTCATGTTGAGGCTCCGGATGAGGCATCTCATGAGGGGAGTATTGAGAAGAAGATTTACGCAATAGAGAGGGTCGATGAGATGCTCGGAAGAATTCTTGAGTTTGAGGGAGAGCTGAGAATTCTCCTCACTCCAGATCACGCAACTCCCATCAAGCTGAGAACTCACTGCCATGATCCCGTTCCCTTCGTCATATGGGGAGAGGGTGTTCATCAGGATGATGTTCAGAGATACGATGAGATCTCAGCAAAAGATGGAGCATATGGAATGAGGAACGGTCTTGAGCTAATGAGCCTTCTGCTCGGTGAGACCAGATGATTCAGGTCATTCCAGTCAGAAATCTCCCGATTTTAAAGAAGGGTGATGATCTCGTTAGAATGATTGAGGATGAGGTGAGGAGCGGAGACATCATAGCAATCTCCTCGAAGGCAATTTCTAAAATCGAGGGAAGGGTTGTCTCTCTTGAGAGCATCAGGCCATCTGAGAGAGCTCTGAGGATTGCAGAAAGATTGAAGGAGGATCCGAGATTTGTTGAGCTCGTTCTGAGAGAGAGCGACGAAATTCTTCTGGAGTTTCCGTTCATCCTGACGAGGAGAGGAAACTGGATCTGCGTGAATTCAGCGATCGACAGGTCAAACATTCCGGAGGGTCTTGCAGTTCTCCCGCCAGAGAATCCCGATGAATCCGCGAGAAGAATCAGAAAGGAGTTAGAGAAAAGAGGGAAGAGGGTTGGAGTTCTCATCACGGATACCTCCGGGAGATGCTTCAGGAGAGGACACACAGGAGTTTGTATAGGTGCCTCGGGTCTGAAGATTATTGAAGAGGGTGAAGAGGATCTCTTCGGAAGGCCTCTGAGAATTACGAAAAGAGCCATAGCTGATCAGATTGCGGATTTCGCAACCCTCATCATGGGGGAGGGTTCGGAGGGAATTCCCGTGGTCATATTCAGAGGTCTCGAGCTTCTCAGCGATGATGGGGGGGCAGAGATCCTTCTGAGAGATGAGGAGGAGGATGTGATACGCAGGATTCTCAGGCATTTCAGAACTAAAGGTTTTAATAGCTTTATTGAAGAAGGATGAAGGGGAGAGAATGAATCTCGAAAGGATTACGAGGAATGTTGAAGAGGTTGTAATGTTAGAGGAGCTCAGAGAGCTCATCGAAACCGAGAGCTCACCCTCTGTTTACACTGGCTACGAGCCGAGCGGAAAGATTCATCTCGGCCACATGGTCACGGTTAACAAGCTTATCGATCTGAGGGAGGAAGGCTTCAGGGTAACAGTCCTCCTCGCTGATCTTCACGCATATCTGAATGAGAAGGGGAGCATGGAAGAGGTCAGGGAGATTGCAGAATATAACAAGAGGTGCTTCCAGGCTCTCGGGCTCGAAGACGCAAGATACGTGCTCGGCTCCGAATATCAGACAGAGAAGGAATACGTGATCAATGTTCTCAAGCTCGCAAGGGAGACTTCTCTGAAGAGGGCAAAGAGGAGCATGGACGAGGTGAGCAGAAATGCTGAAAACCCGATGGTCTCGCAGATGATCTACCCGCTGATGCAGGCTGTTGACATAGCAACTCTCGGGGTTGATGTTGCTCTCGGAGGAATGGATCAGAGAAAGATTCACATGCTCGCAAGAGAGGGGCTTCCGAAAATTGGATTTAAAGCCCCGATATGCATGCACACCCCGATAATAAGCGGGCTTGATGGAAAGAAAATGTCCTCCTCGCTGAACAACTTCATCTCGGTGGATGACAGCGAGGAGGAGATTTACGAGAAGATGAGAAAGGCTTTCTGTCCTCCCGGGAAGATAGAAGGGAACCCCGTCATGGAGATTTTCAGATATCACATCTTCCCGAGATTTGAGGTTGTGAGGATTGAGAGAGATGAGAAGTTTGGAGGAGATGTTGAGTTCAGAAGTTTCGAAGAACTCGGAGAAAGTTACATGAACGATGAGATTCATCCTCTTGATTTGAAGAACTCAGCAGCAAAGTATCTTAATGAGATCATCTCTCCTGTAAGGGAGAGAGTGAAAAAGGGGTGGTAAGCTGAGAGATAGTGAAGGTGGAGAGGAAGTTCTTCGAGTAAGGATACCTGATCCCAAGAAGGGTGAGATTCTTGGCATAGTTGAGAGTATGCTCGGAGCAAATCACATAGTTGTCAGGTGTCTCGACGGTAAAACAAGGATGGCGAGGATACCGGGGAAGATGAGAAGGAAGATATGGATAAGAGAGGGAGATGTTGTGATAGTTGTTCCCTGGTCATTTCAGGATGAGAAAGCAGATGTCATCTGGAGATACACTGAACCTCAGGTGTCATGGCTTGAACGCAAGGGATATCTCAAAGAGGGTATGAGATGAGAGAGGAAGATCTCAGAAGACTTGAGGAAGAGATAGACAAACTCAGAATGAAGATTCTCGATTCTGATGAATTCAAGGTTTACAGCGAGATTTTTGACAGAACAACCCTCATGGCCCTTTACAGGCTCTCGAAAAAGGGATTCATAAAAGCTCTCGGCGGTGTTATAAGCAGCGGAAAAGAAGCGAATGTTCTTCATGCCCTGAAAAATGGTGAAGAGGTCGCTGTGAAGATTTACATGACCTACACATCTGATTTCAGAAACATGTATGAATATATTGAAGGAGATCCGAGATTTCTCAAGGTGAAGAGGGATAGAAGGAGCATTGTGATGGCATGGGCGAAGAAGGAGTTCAGAAACCTGAAGATTGCTGAAGAGAGCGGTGTCAGAGCTCCGAGGGCTCTTGCGGTTGACAGCAATGTTCTCGTTATGGAGTTCATAGGAGAGGACGAGGAGCCAGCTCCGAGATTGAAGGATGTTGAGGATGAGCTTGAGAAGGAGGAGATGGAGGAGATCTGCTCAACAGTTCTTGAGTACATCAGAAGGCTTTACAAAAACGGTGATCTCGTTCACGGAGATGTTTCTGAATACAACATCCTCCTTCATGATGAGGTCATTCTGATTGACTTCGGTCAGGCGGTTCACAAAAGGCATCCAAGAGCGATGGAATTTCTGAAAAGGGATATTGAAAACATGAGCAGATATTTCAGGAAGTTTGGTATAGAGGTTGACACTGAAAGAACTCTTCGCGAGGTATTATCATGACATATCTGAGAATTCCCCTTGAAAGGGTTGGAGTGCTCATAGGCAAGGGCGGGGAGACGAAAAGAGCGATAGAGGAGAGAACCAGAGTGAAGATTGAGGTGGACTCAGAAACAGGAGAGGTGCAGGTTGTCTCATACGAGGATCCCGCAGAGGTTTTGAGAGCGATGAATATAATAAGAGCAATTGGAAGAGGCTTCTCACCTGAGAGAGCCTTCAAGCTTCTTGAGGATGAAATGATCTCCCTCGATATCATAGATCTCTCGGAATATGCGAGAAACAGGAATGATCTTGAGAGGATAAAGGGAAGGATAATAGGGAGAGGTGGAAGGACAAGAGAGATTTTTGAAGAGATGACAGGAGCTCTGATCTCAATCTATGGGAAAACGGTCGCAATCATAGGTTATCCCGAGCAGATTCAGGTTGCAAAGAGGGGGATCATGATGCTTATTGATGGAGCTCCTCACGGAGCTGTTTACGCATATCTTGAGAAGATGAGGAGAGAGTTAAAGCAGATGGAGATGGATTACAGGGAGCTTCCATGAAGATAGCTGTAAGCGGAAAGGGAGGAGTTGGAAAGAGTACCCTGGCTGGAACTCTTGCAGTTCTCTATGCTGAAGAGGGGAGAAAGGTCATAGCAATTGACGCTGATCCAGATTCAAATCTCAGTGATGTTCTCGGAATGGAGAGAGAGCCTCCTCCGCTGAGCAAGCTGCCTCTCATCAGGGAGAGAACTGAAATAGCTGATGGTGTGTTCAGAGTCAATCCAAAGGTTGATGACATTGTAGAGCGCTTTGGCGTCTCTTCAAGAGGTGTCACTCTTCTTGTCCTCGGAACCATCGAGAAGGGTGGAAGCGGATGCTTCTGTCCAGAAAGTGCATTTCTGAGAGCATTTCTCAAGCATGTTTTGGTGAGAGAGGATGTTGTGATTCTTGACATGGAGGCTGGCATTGAGCATCTTGGGAGAGGGACGGCGAAAAATGTTGATGTCCTCCTCGTTGTTCTTGAGCCCAGTCTTAAGGCTGTCGAAACTGCAAGAAGGATAAAAAAGCTTTCTGAAGATCTCGGGATAAAGAATCTCTTTGCAATTCTTAACAAATCGAAAGGTGAGGAGGAAGAGATCAGAAGGCTTCTCGGAGAGATTCCGCTCGTAGGTTCAATTCCTTATGATGAGAGGATCAGAGAGGCTGACATTCGTGGAGAGCCTCCATTCGAGGTCAGCGAGACTCTTAAAGAGGCTGTCAGGGAGATTAAGGAGAGGATTGAGGGACTC
This sequence comes from Candidatus Mnemosynella bozhongmuii, assembly GCA_014361165.1. Classification (GTDB taxonomy): domain Archaea; phylum Halobacteriota; class Archaeoglobi; order Mnemosynellales; family Mnemosynellaceae; genus Mnemosynella; species Mnemosynella bozhongmuii. The sequence goes on along the minus strand of JACIWD010000090.1, from coordinate 24,540 downwards.
ACTCATATCTGAGTGCCTCAACAGGGTCCATCTGCGCTGCCTTGTATGCTGGATATAGACCCGCGAGGATTCCGACTGAAATTGAGACTCCCATGCCAAGAAGGATCCACTCATAGGATATCACCGGAGCCACCTCGATCCAGCGGGAAAATAATCTGGAGAGGAGAGCTCCCAGCACTATGCCAACAGAGCCTCCGAATAGGCTGAGAAGAGAGCTTTCTGAGAGGAAGATGAGGAGGATGTTTGCTTTTGTTGCACCTATTGCTTTCAGAACCCCTATCTCCCTCGTCCTCTCTGTAACGCTCACGAGCATGATGTTCATAATCCCTATTGAACCGACGAGGAGAGATACTGCTGCAATTGAGACCAGAACGCTTGAGAAGGTTCCGATCATCTGATTCACTCTTTCCAGAATTTCTTCCTGTGTGACTATGGTATAGGCTTTCTTCCTCTCATCTCCACGATCGCTTCTCGGTACACCTGTTTTCTGGGCAAGATGCTCATCTATCTTCTCCTTCAGATCTCCAACAACCTCCATGCTTTCCGCAGAGATCATGATAGAGCTGTAATCCTCCTCTCCGAGAATTTCATTAAGAGTGGAGACAGGAATTATAACAAGATCATTCGGATTGAAGGCGCCTCCAACTATCGTCGCCTTCTTATCTATTATCCCAATCACCCTGAAATCCCTCTCAACTGTCCTTCCATCCGGAAGAGCTATAGACAGCTTCACAGAACTTCCAACTGAGATCTCCTTTCTGAAATACTCATGAGCAACATCATACCCGAGAACAGCGGAATATCTGCTCCTTTCATTTATGAAACTTCCTTCGAGCATTTCAATTTTGGCAACGCTCAGATAATCAGATGTCACTCCAGCGACGCTAACTGTAACGCTCTCAGAGAGGTAACTCATTTTTGCACCGGTGTATTTAAGAGGTGTGACGCTCTCCACTTCGGGAAGCCTTTCAATCCACCTCAGCTCTTCGTCATCGAGAACACCTGAAATCTTCTCCAAGACTATAACAAAGTTCGTTCCCATTTCCATCATCTGCTCGTTGAGATATACTTGAAATCCACTTCCCACTGCAACATTTGCGATGACTGCGGCAACGCCTATGATGATTCCGAGAGCTGTTAGAGATGTTCTGACCTTAACGCTTCTCAGATTCTCGATGGACATTCTGAGAACTTCAATCGGATCCATCTCACTTCCTTCTCCTGAGATAGAATGCAAGGATGAGAATAGCCAGAAGAGGTGCCGCATAGAGGAGAGGAGAGGTTGAAGTTCCCTCAGCTCTTATCGTCACTGTGACCTCAACTGGAGACGTCTCCTTCTGAATTCCGTTCTCAACATATCTGGCTATGAATCTGAAGCTCTCGCTTCCATTTATCTCGTTCCCGCGAACTCTGAAGCCAGCAGTAAAAACGTCATCTGGATTCATCTTCCCTATGTAATATTCCCTCGGAGAGAGTTTCTCGCTGAGAGCTATCACGGTGACTGAAGAGACCTCGGAATTCAGAGAATTTGCAACGTCAAGCTCAATCGAGATCTCCTCTGAAGGACTTCCTGTGATTTTCGTCTCAACGGGTATGAGTTTCAGTGAGGAGGATGAGGAGAGAACCTTCACAGGAAATTCAAAAAGAATTTCGTGCTCATTCTCCCCGTTTCTGTAATGAACCCTGAATTTCAAAGATTCCTCCGAGAAGCTCTCACCGGCTCTCATCCTGAAGCTGATGGTTTCAGAGGAGTGTCCATCGAGTGCTCCCACGAAAACTCTCTCTGGAAGAACTTCAGCATTCTGGATTTCTGGAATGATTGTGATTGACTCAATGGTGTTGTCTCTCGGATTCACGAGCTCAAGAGAGAGTTCTGTGAGTTCATTTCGAACGATTGAGAATGGTGCGCTGGAGGAGATGTCGGAGAGATGGAGTTCCAGAGGAGAGGAGTCCACCTTAACAGGGATTGGGAAAACAAAGCTCTCTCCACCCTCAACGGAGATTACAATCTGGGGATAATAAACTCCATCTGAGACCTCTCCGGCTCTTACAGGAAAGCTCAGTGTAATGGTCTCCTGAGCTCCAATCCACCCTATGTGCTGATAATTCACATAACCGCTCTTCAGGACGCCTCCATAAAGGGATGCTCCCGTGATTTTCAGAGGAGTGCTTCCGGTGTTCCTGAGGGTTATCTGAAGTATTCCGCTGTCTCCGGGCATGAGAACTTCTGGAGAGATGGAATAGCTCACAACCGAGATTGTGCTCTGCTGAGCGGATGAGAGGGTTAAAAGAGACGAGATGATGAGAACAGCGAGAAGAATTCCTTTCCAGTTCATCTTCTTTCCTCCCTCTCGATGACTCCGTCCCTTATTCTTATAATTCTTTTCGTTCTTTCCGCAATCTCTGGATCATGCGTCACAATCACTATGGTGAGACCATCCCGGTTCATCTCCTCGAAGAGCTTCATGATTCCCTCTCCTGTTGCTGTATCAAGATTTCCCGTTGGTTCATCAGCGAGAATGACTCTCGGATTGTTCACAAGGGCTCTCGCAATTGCAACTCTCTGCTGTTCCCCTCCGCTCATCTCAGTAGGCTTGTGATGAATTCTTTCAGAGAGGCCAACCCTTTCGAGAAGCTCTCTTGCCCTCCTCACCCTCTCCTCTCTCGGAATTCCACTGAAAACCATCGGAAGTTCCACATTCTTTAAAGCAGAAAATCTTGGGATGAGATTGAAGGACTGAAATACAAAGCCTATGGTCTCCCTTCTTATTCTTGAGAGCTCCTTGTCACCGAGCTCGTTGGTCTTCACACCAGAGATTATGACCTCTCCGCTACTCGGACGGTCAAGACATCCCATAAGATGCATCAGAGTCGATTTTCCGCTGCCCGAAGGACCCATTATCGAGGTGAGCTCACCTGAATAAATCTCAAGATTTATTCCCCTAAGAACATGGAGCTTTACCTTCCCCAGTTCATAAAATTTGTGAACATCTCTTAGCTCTATTAGAACTTCTGAGGACATGAGAGATCACCTTAAAGGAAATCTTCGAGAGTGCTCTGAGAACCGGAATGAAAATCCCTCTCGGTTACTCCGAAGAGGGAGAGAACTCTCAGAACTGCCGGAACTATCTGATTCTCCACATAGTAATCAACATCAATCTCTCCAAGCTCTTCATCCCTTGCTCTGGTCTTAAGACCATTGAAGGATAGAATCTCGAAGGGTTCGGCCCTCTCGCTAACACTTCCCGAACCGGAAAGAATGACATAGGGAACCTTATCGCCCACGCGGTATTCAATTCCGTATCTCTTTGCCTTCATGGCCGAAACAACATGAGGCTGGGATGCCTCATATCTAGAGGGCTTCTTTGTTAAAGTCTTCGCTATGACGAGCTTCTCAACAGGAATCTCCCCATTTTTCAGCTTTCCTATCACCTCTCTGACATACTCCACAGCTTTATCAACTCTCTTCTCCTTCAGTATTATCTCTATAACCTTCATCTGAATCTCCCTTGCCAAATCGCACCAGTCCCCTCTCCTGACCTCGAGACCTCTGACAATGATTTTTCCCTCTGAAGTGAGACCGGCATATCTCTTTTTCTTTCCCGTGAAGAATATTGTTTCGAAGAGAGCCTCAACGTCCAGCTCAAGAGGAATCTGCTCCGAAACCTTTTCAGAGAGCTCTCTGGCTCTCTCAAGAACATCTCCATCCGATTTCACGAAGAGAGAGTCTGTATCTCCGTATATCACCTGAAGACCCATTGAGTTGGCTATTTCAACAGCCTTCAGAATGAAATATCTGCCCCATGCAGTTGTTGCTTCAGCACACTCCCTGCGATACCATCTTGCTGAAGACCAGCCGGTATAGCCATAGAATGAGTTCGTGAGGATTTTCAGAGTCTGCTGCTCAACATCCTTGAGAGGATCGTAATTCCTTTCGAGCTCCTCTTTTATTCTTTTCCTCCTCTCAATCAGTTCAAGAAGGATTCTCTTGAAGAAACCATCAGGGCTCTTCCTGAATCTGTGACCGACGAATGGAGCAACGTAAGCATCCTCATCACCTTCTGCAACGGTATCGGGGGAGATGTTGAAGGAGATCATGATTGAGGGATACATTGAGGAGAAGTCAAGAAGGACGACCTTCTCGTGAATTCCGGAGAGAGGCTCAAGGACGACTGCTCCAGTGTAACTCTCTCCTTCCTCCCCTCTTCTCTTCGGTATAAGCTCGTTCATTCTGACTGCTTCAGCGCAGAGATGCATCTCCACCATTCTTCCCCGGCCCATCTTGCTGACATCCTCAAGAGGATACTTTATGAGTCTTGAGAATTCTATCTGAATCGGAAGGAGCTTTTCAAGCATTTTAAATGTGCTCAAAGCATCATCCCTCGCATATTCTATGAGCTTCTCCCTGTCCTCATGCCAGTAGCGGTAGATTTCCGAAGACGGAATCATGACCCTGTCCTCAGCTTCCTGAATTCCGAGAAACTCAGCAACATTTTCGAGCTTCTTAACCTTCACCTCTCCGACATCCCTCATAACCACGCGATAGAGATCGACGTCAATTCTTCCAGCCAGAGTGACGTGAGGCAGAGGCGCGCTCCTGATTTTTGGAGGAGATTCATCCCTGCCGAGAGCTAGCTCGATCCCAAGCTTTTTACACCTCTTGAGGAGATAGGGAATGTCGAACGAGTTGTGATTGTATCCGGCTATCACATCAGGATCTTTCTCTCTCACAAAATTCACAAAATCCCTTATTATCCTCCTCTCCTCTCCATGGAAGACCTCAACGCCATCTTCTGTGCAAACCGAGATGATGATTACGGGATCTCTCTCTGGATCAGGAGTTCCCCTCGGATTGTAGACCTCTGTATCGAATGCTAGAAGCTTCAGCTCCGGTGGAGGTGAGCTGAAAGAGGAGATTCTTTTGACTTCATCACCGCTGACCTCTGCTTCAATTCCGCTCAGAGGCACGAGCCCCTTATCCCAGAGATATCGTATATGGAATGGAATGTCGTCTTCAAATGTCTCGAAACCGAGTTTTGAGGCCACTTTTCTCAAAACCGGAACCTCTCCCGGGTGAGAGGCATAAACCCTAAGGATTTCTATTTCCCTTCCGAAATACTTCTTTTTGACTCTCTCCGCCTTTAAAGGAGAGATTCCCTCCGAGCTCCTAATCTTCTTAACATCCTCTTCATCAGCTCCGAGAATGTAGAAGTATGGAAGGAAGGATCTGTCCTTCAGAATCCGAATCTTTCCATCCTCATCCTTGCACCAGAGTCTGATTGCTGGAGATTTTCCCTCTGTTATCGAATCGAGAGTTAGAAGATGCCCCCTGAAGATGCTCATCAAGATAGATAGTCTCCGCATGAGAGAAATAATTTATCTTCCCCGAGCATCCTTTTAGAGAGAGTGCTGAAAATATGATAATCTTGCCTGTTTTCTTATGCAAACCTCTCCCGGAACCTCAACTGGATACTGGGAGGTTAAACAAGCTAAGCACAGCTTTCTTTCAGAAATTCCAACCGATTCAATAAGACCTTTAAGAGAGAGATAGTTAACGGAGTCTGCTCCTATGAGTGTTTTTATCCCCTCTACGGATTTATGAGCGGCTATGAGCTCCTCTCTTGTTGGCATGTCTATTCCGAAATAGCAGGGAGCTATTATTGGAGGGGAGCCAACCATCAGATGAACTTCCTTTGCTCCGGCCTCCCTGAGCATCTGCACTATTCTCCTTGAGGTTGTCCCCCTGACTATTGAATCATCAACAAGGATGACCCTCTTGTTCTCAACATTCCTCTTCACGACATTCAGCTTCAATCTCACCCCAACTTCTCTGAGATTCTGATGCGGCATTATGAAGGTTCTCCCGACGTAACGATTCTTTATGAGTCCCTCTATGAAGGGTATTCCCGAGGCAAGAGAATAGCCTATCGCAGATGTCACTCCGGAGTCCGGGACAGCACAGACTATATCTCCCTCGATACCGTATTCTTGGTAAAGCCTCTCCCCTATTCTTCTTCTTACATCATAGACGAGCTTTCCCTCAATTATCGAGTCAGGTCTTGCAAAATAAACAAACTCGAAAACGCATAGAGAGGGGAATGGATTTCTGACGAGCTGATGAGACTCGAGTTCATCGCCTATTATCAGGAGCTCCCCTGGTGAGATGTCTCTGATGAGTTTTCCTCCGAGGACATCTATGGCGACGCTCTCGGAGGCCACTATGTAACTTCCATCGACCTCGCCAAGACAGAGGGGCTTGAAACCATTGGGATCTCTGAGGGCAACAAGCATATCATTCACGAGAATGGTCAGAGAATATGCGCCCGTGAGTCTTCTCATGACCTCTTTCGAGGCATCGATAACATCCTTTTTGAGAAGTTCCTTTGCGAGAAGATGTGCTATGACCTCCGTATCTGATTCTGAAATGAAAACATGACCCTCCTCTTCTAAAGCTCTCCTGAGTTCTAACGAATTCACTATGTTACCGTTGTGAGCTATCGCTATTGTGCCACCTCTGAAGGAGATTGAGAGGGGCTGAGAGTTTTCTGGAACAGATGCGCCCGTTGTTGAATACCTCACATGACCTATACCGCGATCTCCCTTAAGAAGCCTCAGTTTCTCCTCACTGAAAACCTCTGAAACAAGACCCATGGATTTGTGGATTCTTATTTTCGAGCCATCGAAAGTTGCTATTCCTGCAGATTCCTGACCCCTGTGCTGGAGGGAGAAGAGAGCATAATAGATATGAGGAGCAACATCTTCTGAATCTCTGCTGAAAACCCCAACTACCCCGCACTCCTCCCTCAACAAACAGCACCTTCAGAAGGTTTTTCAGTTGTTGAACTTTGCGGATTTCTTAACCCAGCTGTATTTCCTCAATCTCTTTGATCTTCCAAAACCACATGAAGCACAGTAGCGCTTGCTCACATGATAGGAAACCTTTCCGCATCTCCTGCATCTTATGTGAGTTTTCTTCTGCCTTTTACCCATCGAAGGAGTTCCTTTGCTCATCAGACATCACCTCATGGAGAGATGTAAACCACATTATCTCCTCTAACTATAATCGTTCCGAGCTTCACGTTACCCTCCTCTCTGATCTCCTCGGCATCATCGAGCACGAGATTCATGTGTATGTCGTATCCCTGAAGAACTCCTCTGAATTCTCTTCCGCCCTTCAACCTCACTATCACCGGAGAGTTGAGCGCCTTGTTAAGAACATCCAACGGTCTCTGGGGCATGTCAATCCTCCAAGATGAATGGTTGATTGAGATTAACACCTTCTTTATTTAAATCTTTTTATCTTCCCCTCCAGCGAAGATAAAACTTAAAATCCAAAGTGCAGAGTAAATGATGAGGGGAAATGAGGATTAAAAACAGACATCAGCTCAAAGATAAAGAAATTAAAGCGATTGCCGAAGAACTTGAGAGAACATTTGGAGAGAGTGCAAGGAAGATCATCGAAGGACGGAAGGTGGAGAGAGGGGAGCTGATAGATAAAACAGAGCTGATTCTCGTTGATGGAGAACCGATGTTCATGGTGATAGATGGAAAGCCATTCCCAACGGTGAAGGGTGCGATGAAGATGAATGTAAATAAAAAGAGGGTTGTTGTGGACTTCGGTGCGGTTAAGGCGGTCTCTCAGGGTGCAGATGTAATGGCTCCTGGGATAGTTGATGTTGATGAGGATGTTGAGAGAGGGGATTTAGTCATAGTGGTTGATGAGATTCACAAGAGACCTCTCGCAATCGGCAGAGCTCTGATTTCGAGAGACAGAATGATGGGGCAGAAGGGTAAGGCGGTCAAATCACTTCACCATGTGGGTGACAGAATCTGGAGGCTGAGGGTCTGAGAGAAGAAGAGATTATTAAGGAGTTTTGAAAAATTATTCTTCGATGGTGATATCATTGAGCGGGATTATAGACAGGTTATTTGGAGGAGGAGTTAAACCAAGGGGCTCTGAAGAGGAATACGTGGAGCTTGACCTCAGCGAATATGAGAAGATGCTCGACGTGGAGGTTGCAAATCTCTATGTGAAGGTTGCAGAGATTGCAAATCTGAACGAGCTTCAGGAAGTAAAGAAAGAGATCTACAACGGAAACATCGTGATAACGGATCTCTCGCTGTTGAAGAGAGATAAAGGGATGATGGAAAGAGCCATAAGGGAGCTCAAACAGGTTGCGGAGGATATTCACGGAGATATCGCGGGAATAAGCGAAGAGCTCATAATCACAACTCCGACCGGAGTGAAGATAGACAGAAGGAAGATTGTCGGGGGAAGGCATTGAAAAGGGCCTCCTCCAGATATGCATGTCCTTTTTGCGGAGCTGAGGCCACATATATATGGGACATTGAGGAGATTCCCTATTTTGGAGAGGTCATGCTGACGAGCATTCAGTGCCATTCATGCGGCTTCAAACACGCAGATTGCATGATGTTGAGCACAAAGGAGCCCATGAGATACGAGCTGAGGGTGAGCTCTGTGGAGGATCTCAATGCAAGAGTCCTGAGATCATCTTCAGGAACAATAAGAATTCCAGAGCTCGGAGTTGACATTGAGCCAGGTCCTCTTGCTGAATCCTTCATCAGCAACGTCGAAGGGATTCTTGAGAGAATTGAAAACGTTCTCAGAGGAGTTCTCAATGTCAGCAGAAACAGGAGAGCTGAGGAGCTTATAAATGAGATAGAGATGATAAGAGAGGGTAAGAAGGAGATAACGGTGATCATAGAGGACCCCTTTGGAAACAGCGCGATAATATCTGAGAGAGCAACTTCGAGAGTTCTCACAAAAGAGGAAGCCTCAAAACTAAAAACAGGATATGTGATCTTTGAAGCTGAGAATGATTCTGAAGAGAGGTAGCAGAAAGTTCTCAAAAGAGATCTTCACAGATGAAGATGGTCTGAGGTTTGCAACTCCGGAAATAGTTGGAGAATACAGAGCGAGAAGGCTGAGAACAGATGTCATCGGAGAGCTCGGGTGCGGGATAGGAGGGCAGACAATTCAGTTTGCAAGATTCTCCTCTGAGGTCATCGCCGCTGAGAGGGATGCGGAAAAGCTTGAGTGTGCAAAAAGAAATGCCCGGATCTACGGAGTGAGAAACATAAGATTCATTCTCGGAGATGTCATGAGCAAAGAGGTGAGGAGATTTTTCAGAGACTGTGACATTATTTTCTGCGATCCCTCGAGACCTCCTGAAGAAGAGGTCAGAGGCCTCTCGAACTGCGAACCGGGAATAGAGGAGGTGATAGAATTTTATTCTCCCTTCACCGGAAATTTAGCTTTTGAAGCTCCTCCCCAGATTCCTCCCTCGAGGATTTCCTTTGAGTGCGAGAAGGAATATATCTCTTTGAATCACCAGCTAAACAGACTCAACCTTTACTTTGGGGAGCTTAAAAAAAGAGACGTTTCAGCCGTGATTCTTCCGGGAGAACACATTCTTTACGGTGAGGGGGAACTCTCATATGGAGAGATCGAGAATTATCTTCATGAACCTGATCCGGCTGTTGTCAAAGCCGAACTCCTTGGGGTCCTCTCTGAGAGATTCGACCTCAGGCTCTGCTTCCAGGACGGGAAGAGAATTCTGATGAGTGGAGACAACTTAAGATCTCCGTTTCTGAAGAACTCCTATCTTCTGAGAGGAATTTGCAGAACTCTTTCAGAGGTCAGAGATATTCTGGAGAGGGAGAGGGCGAAAAAAGCTGTTATCAGATTTGAGGTTCCTCCTTCAGAATACTGGAATATCAGAAGTAAGCTTGAGGAAGGGTTAAATGGAGAGAGAACATTCCATATTTTCAGAAGGGAGAAATTTATAGTCTGCGAGAGATTGGAATGAGGGGAAGAGGATTTGCCTACGGAGCCGGAAGCATAGTCAATGCAATTGCAACATTCAAGGGAGCATCATTTGCGCTCCCGCTTAAAACAGAGGTTTTTGTTGAATTCGGCGAGGATTTGAAAGACGTCTCCGGCGAGGTTGAGGGTGGTGGAAACCCATTTCTCATAGAGTTCTGCGTAAGAGAGTGGATTAAGAGGTTTGGATACAACGGAGGAGCATTTGTCAAAATCTCCTCAGAAATTCCTCAGGCGAGCGGATTGAAGAGCAGCAGTGCTGCTGTTAATGCGACGATTTTAGCGTGCATGAATGCATTTGGGGTTGAGATGAGCGCTGTTGAGGTTGCGAGATGGAATGCAGAGATATCTCTTAAAGCAGGAGTTTCAATAACCGGAGCTTTTGACGATGCGATAACATCTTTAGTTGGAGGAGTTGTTATCAGCGATAATAAAAAAGGAGAGGTGCTGAAAAGGAGAGAGATCGAGAGAGAAGTTCAGATTCTCATACCTGAAGGTAAGGTTGAAAGCGGAAAGGTTGATGTTGAGAGATGCCGCTCAATCGCTCCAGTGATAGAGATTGCATTCGATATGGCGATGAAGGAGAGATTTGAGGAGGCGATGCTAATAAATGGATTTCCATATTGCTCGGCTCTTAAACTGAGCACAGAACCCATAATCCAAGCTCTGCGAGAGGGTGTCAGAGGAGTTACTCTCTCTGGAACTGGACCTTCTTATGTTGCCTGGGGTGAGGTGAGGGGATGGGGGAAATACGGAAGAGTTATTAAATCCTATGTGAACAATCGAGGTGTGATGAAATATGAGGAGTCTTGAAGAGATCAGAAAGGAGATAGAGGAGATTGACAGGGAGATTGTCGAGCTGATTGCAAAAAGGACTCATCTGGCAAGAGAAATTGTCGAGGCGAAGAGGAGGGAGGGCGTTAGAATAGAGGTTGAGGATGAAGAACAGAAGAGGAAGGTTATAGGAAGAGCAATAAAGATGGCAAACGAGAAGAATCTTGACCCATCGAGAATAAAGGAGATTTTCGAAATTTTAACGAGAATGAACTGGGAACAGCAGAAAATGTTGCTTGGAGAGGTTAACTCCTTTTAACGAGCTCGTGTTCATCAAGGGAGAGCTCCAGAACCTCTCCATTTAATTCAATTTTCAGAAGAGAATCCTCAAATTCAACGAGCCTTCCCTTAACCAGCTCTGAGGTTCTGAGATTTCTCAGAACAACTTCAGAACCGATGAGAGACTTGAGCTCCTCAACCTCTGCTGTTTTGCATCTTATGAGCTTTTCAAACCTGAAGAAAGAGCTGGAGGTGTCTCCGAAATGAGATGATGCCTCTTTCATCAGTTTAGAGAACTCTGACTTCTCTGTGGCTTCTTTAAGCTCTCTCACACTCTCAAGGAGAGCTTTTCTCACCTCCTTAGCGTGAGGATTCTTCTGAATTTCCCCATACATCTCTGGATTTTGATGAAGAATTCTTCCAACCATATCAAATAGGATGGAATAAACAGGAGGAAGAAGCTCGTGAGATGGTCTGAAGCCAATTTTTGAGAGAGCGAGTCCAAGGGAGACGAGAGAGAAATGAGAGAGACACTGAACAACTGCCATGAGCCTGTCGTGTTCCTCGGGAGTCATGATCACCACCCTCGCACCGCTTTCCTGAAGAATTTCCTCAAGAAGAGTGATATATCCGTGGGGATCTCTTCCAGGAGTGAGAATGACGGTCTGATGTCTCACGGGAGTGAGAGGACCAAAAAGAGGGTGCATTCCTATGACACTCACGTCCTCTGAGCTGAATTTCAGCATTTCTCTTACAGGAAATTCCTTCAGAGAGGTCAGATCCGAAAGAAGGGATCCGCCTTTCATCCTGGGTGCAACCTCTCTGATGACTTCTGATGTTTTATCAATCGGAACCGAAATTATCACGATGTCCATATCTCCGATATCTTCCAGCGAACAGACCTTAGCGGAGATTTCCTCGGCGACCCTGAATCTCTCCGGCGAAATGTCAAGAATGTAAATTTCTCCGTGCCCTGAGAATATTCTTGCGAAGACCTTTCCCATTTTCCCTGCTCCGCCGACTACGCATATCTTCATTTTCTCACTGCCTCCCTGACCGCCTTTTCCATGACCTCGAATGGAGCCTTCTTGCTGAACCATATCTCGAAGTTGAGGGCTCCTTGGTGGAGAAGAACCGATATTCCATCAACTGTCTTTGCTCCAGCTTTTTTTGCCTCTCTCAGCAATCTCGTCTCAGGAGGTGAGTAAACTATGTCGAGAACCGTTAGAGATTCATGAAGATCTTCTGAGAAGAGAAGGGATTCATCACTGTTCATTCCAACAGGAGTTGTGTTTATGAGAATTTCAGCCTTTTTAACCGCCTCTCTGAGATTTTCAACAACTTTCCCTCCTGTTAGAGAGGCAAGCTGATGCGCTCTCTCCCTGCCTCTGTTCCATATCATCAGTTCAGCACCTTCGAGAGAGAGACGAACTGCTATTGCTTTTGCAGATCCTCCCGCACCGAGAATCAGGACTCTTGAGCCTCTGACTTTGGTACCGCTGCTCTCAATTGCCCTGAGAGCACCATCCCCATCGGTGTTATAACCGAGAATCTTATCAGAGAACTTGATTGTGTTCACCGCTCCGGAGATTCTCGCAACTTCATCCATTTTCTCAGAAAGAGAGCCCGCAACCTCCTTGTGGGGCATCGTTACATTCAGACCGTGAAAACCGAGGGCATGAGCTCCTTTTATTGCCATCTCCGCATCCTCGACCTCGAATGGAAGGTAGAGAGCATTCATTCCGAGATGCTCGAAAGCTGAACTATACATCACGGGTGAGAGAGAATGCTTCACGGGTTTCCCTATGATTCCCAGAATTTTCATGGAATTGAATTTGGAGAGCAGAGATTTAAATGATGCTGATGAAAACCAAAATGTTAAATCCAGATGAGGTGAGCATATAGCATGATTCTCCCGGACGTCCAATCTTCGAAGCCAGAGATTCAGATAAATCTCACGAGAGTTGGAGTGACTGAAGTTAAAAAGCTCGTTAAGGTCTCGAGAGGAGATAAAAGACCTGTGATTTTGATTTCAACCTTCAACATCTTTGTTGACCTTCCAAAAGATAGAAAGGGCGCTAATCTCTCGAGAAATTTTGAGGCCATAGATGAGATTCTGGAAGAAAGGACCTTTGAAGAAGTTGCTGAAATAGAGGAGCTCTGCAGCAGAATTTCGGAGGAACTTCTCAGAAGACATGAATATGCCTCCAGAGCAGAGGTTCAGATGAAGAGCGAGTATGTGATGAGAAGATTGACTCCAGTAACGAAAATGAAGTGTCAGGAAGTTGTTGAAATCTTCGCATCAGCAGTTTCGGAGAGGATTGATGGAAAAATCAGAACGAGAAAATCCATAGGAGCAGAAGTAATAGGAATGACTGCATGTCCATGTGCTCAGGGCATGATGAAGGAGATTGCAATAAAGAAGCTCAGAGAGCTCGGGATGAAAGAAGAGGACATCGAGGAGTTCCTTTCCTGCGTTCCAATTGCAACTCACAACCAGAGGGGCAGGGGCTTCATCTCAATTGAAGTTGGAGAGAATGACAAAATTCCATCGCTTGAAAGGATAATAGAGATCATTGAAGATTCAATGAGTTCCAGAATTTATGAGCTTTTAAAGAGAGAGGATGAAGCCAAAGTTGTCATGGAAGCTCACAGAAATCCGAAATTTGTTGAGGACTGTGTCAGAGAGATGGCAAGAAAAGTTGCTGAAGAGTTTCCGGAGCTATCTGATGATGCGCTCATCACGATAAAGCAGATCAATGAGGAGAGTATCCACAGACATAACGCATTTGCGGAGAAGATTACGACAATGGGAGAGCTGAGAAAAGAGCTGAACGGCTCATGAGAAGCATTGGATTTCTCCTTACCCTCATACTTCTTCTCTCAACCTCTCCTGTTTCTGCTGAACTTCTCATCTCTGAAATTGCTCCGAACACATATGCTCCATATGATGAGGATGAATTTGTGAGGATTTTGTGTATTAACAGAACTGAGAATCTCGGGGATTATTCTCTCAGCGATCTCGAAGATACCTTGAGACTTCCGCACATAATTCTCAATCCGGGAGACTCTGTTTATCTCACGAGAAATGCAACTCTTTTTGAGAAGTACATGAGGGAGAGAGCCATTGAAGTTCCGCTTCCCAGACTCTCCAACAGCGGAGATGAGCTGCTTCTCCTCAGAGGCTCGAAGATTGTTGACGCCGTGAGATATGGCGAGAGCAGAGAGATTGAAGGATGGAAAGGAGAACCTCTTGACGCTCCACGAGAAGGAGAGATTTTAAAGAGATGGAAGGGCGACACAGATGGAAGAGAGGACTGGGAAGGAGAAAGGCCTCTTTACATCGGTCAATCGGAGTTCTCGGTGATTGAAGCCCAAGGGGATGTTCTCTGCTTCACAACAGAGAATTCTCTTGAAGTTCTTCTGAAGCTTCTTGAAGAAGCAGAGAGCTCAGTCTTCATTGCAACCTACATTTTCGACCATCCGCTGATAGCTGAAAAGCTCAGAGAACTTTCGGAAAGAGGGGTGGAGGTGAGAATTCTTCTTGAAGGGGATCCGATAGGAGGTTTTAAGGCCTCAGAATCGCTGAAGATGATTTCCGGGTGCTCGGAAGTGAGAATCATGAGCTCGGCAGAACACAGGGATAGATACAGATTCATGCACGCAAAATACGTGGTGATCGATGGAAGAAAGGCTCTCATAACGACAGAAAATCTGAATGAAGTGGGATTTCCGAAAGAGGCGGGGAACAGAGGATGGGGAGTTGTGATATGCGGAGAGGGAGCAGAATTTCTTCAAATGGTCTTCGAGGATGACTGGAATGGATATGATGTAAGAGAGTTTCGCGAAGAAGTGGATGTGAGATTTGATGTCAGCTACAAAGGAGGGGCAGATGTTTTCTCATCCTTCGCAACCTATGAACTTTTTGTCCTGCCCGATTCTGGAATTTCTGTTTTTCTGAAGAAAATTGATGATGCAGATGAGTTCATTTATCTGGAACAGCAGTATGTTGAGAGAGATGGAACTCTGATGAGAGAGATTCTCAGGAAGGCCTCTGAAGGTCTTGAGGTCAGGATTCTTCTTAATGATGATGAGGAGAATCGAAGAACCAAAGAGTATCTTGAGGAGATTTCTGAAAGAGAGAATCTTGATCTTGAAGTTAGGCTCGCTGAAAATATCCACACCAAGTCAATCCTCTCGGATGATTTCGTCATCATCACGAGCGCAAATATGAACGATGAGTCAATTCTTCTGAACAGAGAGATTGGCGTGATTCTTTATGGAGAGCCCGTGAATTTCTTCATAGAGGTTTTTGAGGAGGACTGGAGAGGAGCAGAGAGCCATCAAGAGGAGATGAGTGCCATAATGAAAATCTCTGCTGGAGTTCTCATAGCCGTCCTCATCCTTCTCATCAGACACTTTCTGATTTTGCGTTAATTTTAAGAGGTATGAAGAAGAGAGAGAAATTGAGAAATGGTGCTATCCATCCCCTCGAGCCCCGCCATTTCTCACCTTATTTTTACTTTTTGGAGGGCTTCTCATGAGCGAGTTTGAGATTCTGCTGAGAGGTGAGCTTTTGAGGGATGGAGAGAGAATTCTCTATGCCTCCTCCACAGTCACTTTCATCGATGACGGAATCTTCGTGATCGTTGATACTGGAAGCGAGGATAAAAGAGATGAGCTGAGGGAGAAGATGAGAGAGGTTGGAATTTCGGAGAATGAGATAGATGTTGTCTTCAACACACATGCTCACAGAGATCATACTGGAAACAACGAGATCTTCAGAAATGCCAGAATTCTTGCTCCGGAAGGAGAGCACAGAGATATAGCCAGAGCGGAGATCTCTCCTGAAAGAATCTCGGAGAATCTGAGAGTTCTGAGAACTCCAGGGCACACATGGAATCATGCTTCCCTGATGATGGATGAGAGGGTCTGCTGCGCGGGAGATGCGATTCCGACGGCTGATAATCTCAGAGAATGGGTTCCTCCGAGAATTAACGTTTCAAGAGAGCTCGCACTTGAGAGCATGAGAGTGATTGTTGAGAGTTCTGAACTCATCATTCCGGGGCATGATGAGATGGTTAAGAGAGACATGGTAAACAAGTGGTTGAAATCTTAGAGCTCATCGAAAGAGTTGAAGAATTGAATCTCCGAAAATCTCTCAAATTTCTTTTCAGACTCTTCTGAAATTTCTTCTGGTTTCATAATGACTGCAAATGATGATGTTGAACGAGAGAGAACCTTTCTTGCAATCTCAGAGTTGAGAGATATAGAAACTCCTCTCTCTGAAAATCTGAGCTCAAGAAAATCATCCGAGAAGAATCCGGGAAGTCTTGAAACCACACTGAAATACTCCGAAAATTTTCCTCTCAGAAATTCTTCGTGATTCAGGATTTCCTCAAAAATCTTCCATCTTTCAGCAGGAATCTCAAGCCATGAAAGTGGATTAACTGGACAATTTCCAGAGCCGACGAGAGAGCCGTGAAGGATTGAGATCCTCGTGAATTCCTTTGCTCTCCTCACCGCTTCTTCAAGCTCGAATCCCTTAGCTAAGAGAGCAGTGATTCCGGCTGAGAGCGTGCATCCTGTTCCATGGGAGCATCCGGAAACTCTCGGAGAGTTGAAAAATCTGAAGGTTTCGTTGAAATAGAGAAGATCAGTGGCATCTCCCCCAAGATGACCTCCTTTTATCAGAACAGCCCTGGCTCCAAGCTCCTCTGAGATTGCTCTTGCTGAGTTCTTCATGTCCTCGGAGTTCCTTATTTTAACTCCACTCAGAATCTCAGCCTCTGGAATGTTAGGAGTTATGAGAAATGACAGAGGGATGAGCTTCTCTTTAAGAGCTCTCAGCCCATCCTCTCTGAGAAGTTCTGCCCCAGTGCTTGCTCTGAGCACAGGGTCTATGACAAGAGGGATTTTCAGATCACCGAAAAACTCTGCAACAACTTCAATGAGTTCCGATGAGAGAAGCATTCCTGTTTTGGCAGCTGAAACATTAAAATCGTCGAATATTGCTTCCAGCTGAGCTCTGAGAACCTCTGGAGGAATTTGAAAAATGGATCTCACTTCTTTCGTGTTCTGTGCGGTGATGGCGGTTATCGCAACGAGAGGGTGAACTCCAAAAACAGAGAATGTTCTCAGGTCAGCTGATATTCCTGCTCCGCCCCCGCTGTCACTTCCAGCTACTGTCAGAGCACATTTAACTCTCTTCATCCCCGAAGAACCCATCTATTATCTCTCTCATTCTCCTTGCTGCCCCCTCTATGTCATCTGCTCCCATGATTGCGGAAATGACCGCAACTCCGTGAGCCCCTCTGCGAAGAACCTCAAGAACATTTTCGTGAGTTATTCCTCCTATTGCAACCACTGGAATTCTCACCCTTCTGACGATTTCCTCAAGAGCTTCAATGCCCAGGAACTCCGCATCACTCTTTGTTGAGGTTGGAAAAACTGCTCCGGCGCCGATGTAATCTGCCCCTCCATTCTCGGCTTCAACAGCTTCTTGAACAGAACTTGCTGAAACTCCAATGATGAGTTCTGGTGCAATTTCTCTTGCTGTCTCAACCGGCATGTCCTCTTGGCCGAGATGAGCTCCATCGGCATCAACAGCCATTGCAACATCCACACGATCATTCACGAAAAAGAGAGCATCATATTCCTCGGTGAGTTTTCTGAGCTTCTTGCCAACTTCAATCATCTTTCTCGTAGGTTCACCCTTCATTCTGAGTTGTATTGCTGTTGCTCCTCCTTTCAGAGCCTTTTCGGTTCCCTCAACCTCATCAACAAGCCTTCCATCTGTGATGACATAAAGTCTCAATCTCTTCTCAAGCTTCAATTTCGTTCACCCTTGCTCTTTCAAGAATCTCTCTCTCACCTATCTTATAAAGCCAGTCATAGAGCTTCACATGGAAACTCCCAGGGAAGGGTGCCTCCTCGAAGCTGAGCTCTGCGGATATTCCGAAAATGGTCAGAGCGCTCAGAGAAGCGTAAACAGGAGAGTCGACAGCCAAGAATGCGCCTATCAGCGATGTTACAATGCATCCTGTTCCTGTGACTCTCTCCAACATCTCATGTCCGTTCATCACAGAGAAAAGCTTCTTTCCATCGCTCACATAATCTACCTTTCCCGTAACCGCAACAGCTGTTCCAAAGCTCTCCGATGCCCTGAGTGCGAGCTCTCCCGCAGCCCTCTCATCATATTCAACAGAATCGACGCCTCTCGTTGCTCCACTCTCTCCGAGAAGTGCTTTTATCTCTCCGAAATTCCCTCTGAGAACCGAGATGGAACCTATCTCAAGAAGTTCGAGTGCGGTTCTTGTTCTGTATTTTGTTGCTCCAGCTCCTACTGGATCAAGAACAACAGGCTTTTTCATCTCTCCCGCAATCTCGACAGCCCTTCTCATCGAGTCAACCCAGCGGTCATCAAGAGTTCCGATGTTCACAACAAGAGCGTCGGCTATTGCGAGCATCTCCTCAAGCTCTTCAACAGCATGAGCCATAACAGGAGAGGCTCCGATTGAAAGAAGAGCATTTGCGGTTGTGTTCATCACCACGAAGTTCGTAATGTTCTGAACGAGGGGTCTCCTGTCCCTCAGCTTTTTCAGGCTTTCAGCTATTCTCTCCTTCATCCTCTCACCTCAGATCCTGAATAATCAGTTCTGCGACTTTCTTTCCGCTCAAAAGCATTCCTCCGAAAATTGGACCCATTCTCGTTGTGTTGTGAAGCTCTGCGACACTCATCCCAGCAAGATAAAGACCTTCGACGACTTTCCCTGTGAACTTCACAACATCCTCCTCCCCTCTCCAAACATCCATCCCGCTCATGCCTCTGACCTCAAGATTCAGCTCAGGACATCTCTTGGCAAGGGTTCTCAGGACTCTTGCATCATGACCTGTTGCATCGACCACTGCTTTTGCTTCGAGCATCAGCGGATCAACATGCCAGCCGGCTTCGACGATTGGGGTCCAGTTTATCACTACTCCTTCAACCCTGAAATTCTCTCCCCTCCTCACTATGAGATCATCGACCTCAACTCCAACAAGAATGCTTGCTCCGCTGTCAATCGCCTTTGAAGCGAGCTTCACAGACATTTCTGTGGGGTTCACATAATAGAGGCCTTCTGAAAGATTCTTGAGCTTGACTCCAGCTTCTCTGAGAATCGATGAAGCCTCATCCTGAAGAAGAGCAACAGGGAGGAGCATCCCTCCACCTCTGATTCCTCCGCCAACTCCGAGCATCCTCTCAAGAATGAGGACTTTCTTTCCCTTCTCAGCAAGCTTCCATGCAGCGACGAGACCCGAAGGTCCGGCTCCAACTATGATGACATCATTTTTCGTGATGCTCCTGAGCTCCTCGAATGATGCTCTGAAGAAGAGCTCAGCGAGATCCCCTTCTCTAAGCATTGGGCTCATGAGAGAACTCTTTTCAGGTGCCATTATAAATATCTTATGGAAATCAAAAACTAAGTTATACCAAGTTCCTGAAGAACTATCTGAACCGCTTCGTCAATCGCCCTTCTCACTTCCTCGCTCACGATATCAGTGTATTCCGTCACCACTCCAGCTTCAATCCCTATCACAAGAATGTTTTTTGTGACCCTCTCGGGAAAGACCTTTTCAGCAAGCTCAAGAGTCTCAAGAAGCCCGATGTCGTGAGGAGAGATCATGAAGAAGTTAGCGGATGGAAGTTCATCTCTTCTGAGGACATGAAGTGTTCCCGGAGGAGCTCCTGTTCTGACTGCATCAACAACTATGATCTTCTTTCTATCCAAAAGGAGCTCGATGATTCCAAGTCCGCCAACACCAACATCTTCAATCTCAACATACTCTGGAAGCTGAAACTCTCTCAACTTCTCGACAACTCTGTTTCCGGCTCCGTCATCTCCCATGAGAGGATTTCCGCAGCCGATGATAAGAATTGGCTTTGGCATAAAAAGAGGGGTGAGGGAGGGAGTTTTTAAATGTTTCTCCTCAGGGTTTCGACGATTTTTCCATCGCTGTCATAGATGACAAGCTCGAGAGGCATCTTACCTGGTAGAGTGTGGGTTGCACAGGAGTTGCATGGATCATAGGCTCTGATGATCATCTCTATTCTGTTCAGAACTCCCTGAGTGATCTCCTCTCCCGGCTTGATGAACTCTTTGGCAACCTGTTTAACTCCCTCATTCCATGCGAGCTGGTTCTGAGAGGTCGCAACAATGATGTTCGCCTCTTTAACTATTCCGTTCTCATCAGTCTTGTAGTGGTGGAAAAGGGTTCCTCTCGGTGCCTCTATGACTCCAACTCCCTCGGTTGGTGTCTTTTCCAGCTTCACTCTGTTTTTCGTGCTCGTGATCGTCTCCTTGTCCTTAAGGATCTCTATGGCCTTCTCGGCCGCATGCATAGTTTCTATCAACCTGCAGTAGTGATAGAGAAGCGTCTGCTGAGCTGGTCTTCCGAACTTCTTTCTGAAGTCTTTCAGAAGCTCATTTGCTCTTTCGGTACTTATCTGATCGCAGACGTTGATCCTCGGAAGTGCATTAACTCTGTAGATTCCCTTCTCGGGAGATCCCATGCGCTTGAGATACTGGCTCTTCATCGAGGAGAAGCTGTGAACAATCTCACCGATCTCGTTCTGATAGTCCTTTGCCTCAAATTCGAAGGTCTCTCCATCAGGCGTCATCACCCTGATGACTCCGTGATAGAGATCAAGATTTCCGTTGTTCACAAGACCCATATGACTTGTTTCAACTACTCCGAAGCTCTGAACGAGATCAGCGTATTTATCAAAGAGGAGCTCCTGAGCAAGCTGAATTGATTTCTCCATTAATGGAAGAACGTTGTTCTTCACCTTCTCAAGAAGCTCTCTCCTCTTTTCCTCAGAAAGAACTGCAGTTATTCCTCCGGGAACTGCAGTGGACTGGTGAAGCCTCTTTGCTCCCGTCGCTGCAACTAACTCCTGACCTGTTGCTCGAGCTCTGATCACCTCTTTCACGAAGTCAACTCCAACTGCATCAACGAGGCCGAGGATGTTTCTCGTCGCAGGAGGATGATCTGGACCGAGAACGAGATCTGGAGCAGCAAGCACATAGAAGTGAATCAGATGGCTGTGGATTATCTGACCCATGTGCATTAGTTCCCTCAGCTTGTATGCGGTTTCTGGAATCTCATTCTCAACTCCGTAAACAGCATCTCCGGCTTTCGCAGAAGCAAGATGATGCGACACCGGACAGGTTCCACAGATTGTTGAAACTATTCTTGGCATTTCCTCGACTCTTCTTCCAACACAGAACTTCTCATAACCTCTGAACTCAACTGTGCTTGTATGAGCATCCTTAACGCTTCCATCCTCATCGAGGAAGACCTCAACCCTCATGTGTCCTTCAACACGCGTTACGGGATTGATCGTAATCTTCTTCATTTCATTCACCTCACTTGTTTATTCTCTCCTTAATCAGCGATGCGGGAAGAGTGAAGCGATAGAGCCATCCAACAGGATCAACGAACTTCTTCGCAAATTCCTCGGGTTCGTCTGCCTCTCCTTCCTGAGCTGCAACATCGCCCATTGCTCCGATTGCTCCGATCATCTTCGCTCCCTGGTCAACAACCTGCGGAGTTGGACCATAACATCCTATGCACGGAGCATTTCCTTCGTTCACGCAAATTGCTCCGCATCCAGCTCTTGTTGCCGGACCGTAACACAAGAATCCCTGCTCAAGAAGACATGTTTCTCCATCGTCCTCAACTCCTTCGGTCCATCTTCTTATCGTTGGCATCTTCTTTGCACTCCTCTTCCTCTTGCACTCCTCACAGAGGTTATAGCTCGGAAGCTGTGGTTCTCTTCCCTCAAGAAGAGCTGTGATGACCTCCACGAAAGTGTGCGGCTGTGGTGGACATCCGGGAATCATGTAATCAACTCTTATGACCTCAGGAAGTGCGTAAACTCTCTCTGTAAGCGTGAGGACCTCTGGCTCGGGAAGAACTCCTTCGGGATTCTCCGTGGTTGGAGACTCCATGTATGCAAATTTCATAAGATCCTCATTTCTCCAGAGGTTCCCCAGACCTGGAATTCCTCCAAAACAAGCGCAGCTTCCATTCGCTACGACTACCTTTGCTCTTTCCTCAAGCATCTTCGCAATCTCCATGTTCTCCTCGTTCCTCACATTTCCAGAGATGATGGCAACGTCAATCTCCTCAGGAATATCCTCATATTTGAAATCAGATGCGATCTGAAGATGACAGAGGTCAATTGCACCGAGAATATCCAGAAGAGCTTCATCGGTGTCAACAATCGTGACCTCGCATCCAGAGCAGACACCGAGAGCCACGATTGCAACTTTTGGTTTAGTCAACCCTCACACCCCCTTTAATTTTGCTCGGACCGAGCCTCTTAAGGGTTTCCGTGAACTCTTTAATCACCTCAGCAAATTTCTGACCCTCAGAAGCTGCGACCCACTCGAGACGAAGTCTTTCTGGCTCGATTCCGAGCTGTTCGAGAAGTTTCTTCAAAATCTCAATTCTCCTCCAGCACTTGAAGTTTCCTCGCTGGTAATGACAGTCCGCTGGAACATGACATCCTCCGATGAAGACACCATCTGCTCCTCTTGCAAATGCCTCAAGCACGAAAGAGGGGTCAACTCTTCCGGAGCACATAACTCTGATGATCTTCACAGTCGGGGGATACTCGAATCTTGAGAGACCAGCTAAATCAGCTCCAGCGTAGGTGCACCAGTTGCAGGCGAAGCCAACAATATTGGGTTCGAATTCCTCACTCATTTCAAACACCCTCCAGCTTCTTTATCAGCTCATTTCTCGGAGTTTTCGCAAATGATAGCACCTGCTTTGGATCTCTTCCCATGGCAATAGCGAGAAGATGCGTATAGTAGACTGAAGGAATAGAGAAGTCAATCTCCCCCCTCTTCCTCAGGTCATCCTGACCTATGTCAAACTGGAGATGGCAGAACGGACAGACCGTGACCACAGCATCAACCTGAGCTTCCTTCAGAGCGAGAAGCTTCTCCTTCGTTATCTTTAGAGCCAGCTCGGGGTCTGTTCCCCTCATTCCTCCTCCAGCACCGCAACATTTTGTCTTGTCTCTCCACTCGACCACTTCTGCTCCGAGAGCTTCGACGAGAACCTCAACTTTATGCGGTGACTCAGGATCATCGAAGTTCATGTAATCCGAGGGTCTCATGAGATGGCATCCTGGGTGAACTGCAAACTTCAAACCTGTGAGCGGTCTCTTAACCGCTTCCTTTATCTTTTCGACTCCAACATCCTCATAGAGAACCTCTGCGATGTGCTTAACTTTTATTGTCCCTTTGAACTCTCTGTTTGCTCTTTTCAGCATCTCATTTATCTTCTTTCTCTTCTCCTCATCATGCTTGAGCTTCTCGTTTGTCTTCTTCAGGAATCCATAGCATCCGTTGCAGATTGTCATCATATCGAGATTCATCTCTTCAGCAAGAGAGATGTTCCTCGCACTTATCGCCATCGCAGCCATTTCATCGGCGCTCCAAAATGCTCCTCCCGGAGGGCAGCAGGTTGCTTTCGGGATGTCCTCAAGCTCAACCCCGAGCTCTGGAAGGGTCTCTCTGACGGAGGCTTCGATATCGGGATATCTTAAGGGAGTTATGCAACCCAAATATATTGCGTACTTCATATCAATCACTCGCCTTAACCTCATCTGATGGTGCTTTCCAGTCTTTCCTCAAACCGAAAATCTCAATCGCTTTTGTTCCCTCGATTATCTTCTGAAGCTCTTCAATTGCTTCAGGATATTTCGCAGCAGTTGGTGGAAGCTCCTCAAGTCCGAGCTTCTTTCTCAGCTCTTTTGCCTTTGCAATGGTTATTGCGTGCCCGAGAGTGTAGATGTTCTTCGCAACCTCCTTCTGAGCTTCGGGAACTCTTCCGTTCTCAGCCTGAAACCTTCTGATTGCAAAGATCACATAAGTAGGATCTGCATTCTGAGGACATCTTTCATAGCAGGTGTAGCAGGTTGTGCATCTCCAGACAGTTTCATCATTGAGAAGAAGATCTCTGAGACCAAGAGAGGCTTTGTGCATGATTCTCCTTATGTTGAACCCCGGGAAGTTCGTCGCAGGGCAATCTGCAACACAGGTGCCACACTGATAGCATCTCTGAAGGGTTTCAGCTCCTTTCTCCTCAAGCTCCTTCAAAAACTCTTTATCAATCTTTCCAAGCACGAGAGTCATTGAAAATCACCCCTCATATTCCGAAGTAAGAGCCTGAATCTGGGCTCTGATCTGCTCATCCTTGAATCCATGCTGAATGATTGCTCCAGCCGGACAGGCAGCAACGCACGCTCCACACCCCTTGCAGAGAACAGCATTGATCTCTGACTTGTATTTTCCATCCTTCTCAACAATCTTCGGAGCTCCATACGGACAGACCTCCTCGCATGTTCTGCATCCTCCACAGAGATCCTCGATGACCTCTGCGACAATTGGTTCAACCTTTATCTTTCCTGCGGACATCGGAATTGCTGCTGCTGCAGCAGCAGCCTTACCCTGGGCAACTGAATCCGGAATGTCCTTTGGGCCCTGAGCGCATCCTGCGATGTAGACTCCGTCTGTGTTCGTGTCAACCGGCCTGAGCTTCGGATGGTTTTCTGTGAGCCATCCGGTTGCTCCGCATCCAATCGT
>JACIWD010000009.1 GCA_014361165.1 Candidatus Mnemosynella bozhongmuii | reverse complement strand
AGGGCCCGCCGCACCAAAACCCCGGCCACCTCCCGCCGCCACCAGGCCTCGGCCCTACGATCGCTTCCCACCTCAATTCTGGCCCGCACTTCTTCCTCCACCCTGTTCCAAAGGGCTTCGCTTGGCCGCTCGCCCACCAGCGCCTCCTCCAACCAGGGAAGCCTTTCTCCCCGCTCCGGCCGGGCACCCACTGCCACACGAGCCCACACAATCTTCCCATCTTGCAGACCAAGCCCAGCACAAACGTTTAGGAGGGCAATATCTCCGGCGTTCCGCCCGATTTTTTCGAAGGCAAACGCCCCATCCCAAGGAGGAAGGATTACCTCCAGAAGGACGGCCTCGCGAAAGATCTGGCGGAAGGGCTGACGATAGAGATCCTCAAGATCTGCTCGCCCCTCTTTTTCTCCTTGCCAGCGGGCTTGCGCGCCCAGGGCCACAAGGACGGTAGGAATGTCTGCCCAAGGGTGGGCGGAGACCACGGCCCCGCCGAGGGTGGCCATGTTCCTCAAGGCCGGATAGGCCACTTGGCGCAGGGCCTCCACGAGCACCCCACCCGCATAATCCTTAGCCAAC
>JACIWD010000089.1 GCA_014361165.1 Candidatus Mnemosynella bozhongmuii | reverse complement strand
AAAACAAGAAAATTCCCGGGAGCCCGGCGGAGCCGCCAGTCCGGGTCCAGAGGGTGGGTCAGGGGGAAAGGCGCCCCCGCCCCCCAGATCGCGGCCGGGTCGCAGGCGGGGAGGATCCCCCAGCCCGGCTCCTCCCGAAGGCCTGAAAGCACCTCCTCCCGGGCGAACTGGGCCCCGGAAAGCCCCTGTACCCGCGCCCCCCGCACCACCTCCCCCCGCCACTCCAGACGCGAACGGATGTGGTAAAGCCGCCCCCAGGGGACGGCCGCCCCGTCCATACGAAGGATCCCCCGGGAGATGACCCCATAGCGGGAAAGAAACAGTTTCACGAGCTTTTCCAGCTCCTCGTCCCCAAGCTCACCCGGAACGGGGAGCAGGGCCCAGCGGCCGCGGCCCCCGGGCCAGAGCTTCTTCTTGCTTGCCCTTATGGGTGGAGGGCCTGCCAAAAGGGGTTCCAGGCCGTCGCTTGCAGCAATCCCGGCCCGGGCGAGCTCCCACAGGGCCCCCTCTACCTGAGATGTGGACGCGGCAAGCTCCCCTGAGATCTCGATGGGG
>JACIWD010000088.1 GCA_014361165.1 Candidatus Mnemosynella bozhongmuii | reverse complement strand
GAGATACATCTTCAGTTCATCTTATCTCAGGAAGTTTTAAAAGTTGGCATCTCAATAAAATTCATTATTGATTCAGAGGAGCTGATAGGATGGAGTTTCTCACCACTGTTGTTGGAAGCTATCCCACGCACAATCTGAGAGATGAGGGCGCTGAGGATCCCTTCAGAAGAGCAATTGAGGAGGCCGTCAAAGATCAGATTGAAGCCGGAGTTCAGCTCATCTCGGACGGTCAGGTAAGGGGAGACATGATAAAGATGTTTGCCTCAAAGATTCCGGGATATTCCATAGAGAAGGGAAGAGCTGTTGTGGTTGACAGAATTCAGCCTCCGGAAGAGGCAATAACGGTTAACGATTTCCTTCTCACCAGAGAGCTCGCCGGAGATAGAGCCGAGGTGAAGGGAATCATAACAGGACCCTTTACGATGGCTCTCGGAAGCTCTGTTGCAAAGAGCTCTCCTTACAGGAACATCCTCGATCCGGAGCTCGTGTTTGATTTAGCTAAAGTTCAGAGCGAGGAGGCAAGAGCTCTGACCAGAGCCGGAGCCAGGGTCATTCAGATAGATGAGCCTGCCTTCTCACTAGGTGTTGATCTTGAAATCGGGAAGGAGACGACGGAGATGATTTCAAAGAATGTGAAGGTTGCGGAGCTTCATGTCTGCGGGGATGTTGCCCATGTTTTCGGGAAGCTCCTCGAGATGGATGTTGCTGTTCTCGACCACGAATTCACTCAAACGAGGAATCTCGATGTCATTGATAGGGAGATGATCGAGAGCTATGAGAAAAAGATAGGATACGGATGCGTGAACACGAAGATGAATGAGGCTGAGAGCGTTGAGGTGATAGAGAGGAGGATTATTGAGGCTGTCAGAAAGCTCGGAGCCGAGAACATATGGATTGACCCTGATTGCGGAATGAGGCTTCTATCCCGAGAGGTTGCAAGAGAGAAGCTCAGAAACATGGTCATCGCATCAAGAAGAGTTGCGAGAAAAATTGAGGAGGGAGATATATGATAGCCCAGGTTGTTCTGACGTCTGAGGAGGCGAAGAGGCTGATAGCAAAGGGGGTTGCAGAGCTCCCGGAGGTCAGGAGAGCGAAGGAGGACGGAATCATATTTGTTGCAAGAGGAACAACCAATGCATATGTTCTTGAGGAGCTTCTCGGAGAGGAGATAGAGAAGGAGAAGTATTCCGTCGGAATAATGCTCGGAGACAGGTTCTGCATCAACCGGGAGATGACCGGAGAGGTTGCGATAATAAAGGGCGAGGCTGTGAGAATGAGTGCGGATGAGGTTATCGGAAAGATGGATTCCGATGATGTTTTCATAAAGGGGGCGAATGTCATAGACAGAAATCTCATTCCCGGAGTCCTCATGGCAAACGAGAAAGGAGGGACCGTCGGAAAGACTCTCGCAACGATCTATGCGAAGGGCATAAACCTTGTTGTTCCCGCTTCAATCATGAAATTCCTTCCGGTTGACCTCAGAGAACTCGTGAGCTCCTCCGGAATCACGAGAGTTGAGTATTCCACAGGACTTCCGCTCGGAGTATCACCGATTTACGGAAAGCTCATGACAGAAATCAGCTCCCTTGAGCTGCTCTTCAATGTGAGGGTTCTTCCTCTTGGCTTCTCGGATCTCAACGGTTCCAATGTTGCACTGAGCATAGAGGGAGAGGAAGAGGAGGTCAGGAGGGCGATTGACCTGATAAGGGAGATAAAGGGTGAGAGAAGAGTTGTCTGGAGCTCAAAGGAGTGCAGAGAGTGCAAAGAGGAGACCTGCTTCTGGACAGGAAGCGAGAGACCCTATTGAAAAACGAACCCTTTCTTTTTTATTCCGAAAAACAAAAATAAAAGAAAAATTTTAAAAATTAGGGAGTTTGTGGCTCCCTGTTACTTCACTCCTCCCTCTGGCGGAGCACCAGATAGGCGACTGCAAGCAGTCCGACTATTGCGAAGACTGCCTCGAAGCCGGGCTGGGTCGGAGTCTTTGTTGGTGTTTCTGTTGCTGTCTCGGTTGGAGTGACTTCCTCCTCTTCCTTCACTGTAAGAGTCTTGCTGACTCCGTTGACATCTATCGTGTAGGTTCCTGGCTCTGTCTTGGTGACCTCGAATGTCAGTGTTGTGGACTCACCTGC
>JACIWD010000087.1 GCA_014361165.1 Candidatus Mnemosynella bozhongmuii | reverse complement strand
CTGGGCTATTCTTGCCTTCAGCCTTCCTATGTGGTGCTGTGTTGCTTTGTTGTAGGGAGTTCTCTTGAGCTCCTCTTCGAGTCTCCTTATCTCCTCCTCAATGTTCATCGAGAGATGAAAAAGAGAAAGTATTGTATTTATCTCTTCTCTTTACGGAGGTTACGGAGGATTTTTTAAGAACTTCAGAGATTGCATTCGAAAACAGCTCTGACCCACAGGTCAAGCCTGGGACACATTCCGGGCTCACATTCCTCTCTGCATCCTATGCATGGAGGAAGAGCCCTTGAAATTAGCTCGAACATGAAGTTTCTCTTTCCATCATCCCTCAACCTTATTCTGAATGTCACGGTACCGTCAGTTGTGACCTTCTCTCTCTCAATCACCCCTTTTTTCTCAAGCTCAAGAAGAACCCTCGAACAGCTTCTGCTGTCTATTCCAAGCTCCTTCCAGATGTCCTTCTGATAAACTCCTTCAGGCTTCGATCGAAGATACTCAAGAACCCGATCTCTTATGGACATTAATCTGCTCCCTCACTCGTTTACCGGAGTCAGAAGAATTATATTGTTTCCTCTGAGAATCACGGGTCCGAGAATCCTCTTTCTCTCTCCATTGGCTATCTCTGCAGTATCCTCAAGATAGAGGTTCATGTAATCATCAACACTCACGAGAGTGCCCTCGAGAACACTGGAGTCTCCCTTCATCTCAACCCTTATCCTCTTTCCTATGAGACTCTGAACTTTTCTGTTCGGAAGCAAAGATAACACCTCAAAGAAAATTTGTGATTGCAGGAATTTAATTTTTTCCTCTTTTTAACGGTATTGACTCTCTCAACTTAACACCCCATGTGACTGTAAAAGCATGAAGTTACAGAAAAGGACTCAGCTCCTAGTTCTCAAACTGAGAGAACGCATCTCCCGTTTTCAACCTTCAGAAAGGCATGATCGTACTCCCTCATGAATTCAGAAAGTCTATCGTGAACTTCTTTCTTCAAGACTCCTTTTCTGTAGTCCTCGAAGTATTCGTAGAACTTCCCCCTGCCGCTCGGGTGATAGATGCCGAGCACTTTCTTCCCCTCGAAGGCATCCGCCATCTCTCCCTCACTCAGATTCCTCACAGCAAAGTACGCGACCCCGAGACAGACTACCACCTCACCTCCACGAACTCCAGGAGCCTCCTCATGTATCTCGATGCACACCCCTCCCCACAAAACTGGATCCTCCTCACCGAGTTTCAAATCCTCCTTAGCTCCTCTCAGGAATTTGACCGTGTTGGCGAAGTAGGGGAACCACGGTTTCGTGTGCTCCTGAAAGAGCTCGGCAGACCAGACGTCGTGGAACTCTCTGGCCACTTCCCTTTTATCTTTGAGGCGTCTGAGAACCGTCTTGTAATAGAGGTTTTCGAATGTCATGTGCCCCGTGGTTTATTCCTTTCTCTCTGCTGTTCACGACACCCTCGCAGCTTTCGGGGCAGAATATAACGTTCGCAACGAAGTCGAGGAATGCCAAGTCCATGAAGATGGAGAACCGATCTGCAGGTCTCCGGCATCAAAGCGAAAAAAAAAGATGGAGCAGGTGGAATGAAAAATGGAAATTTTATTAGCTCTGAAATTCCAATTCTGAGAAGGGGGTATTGAAATGTATGAGTTTCCCAAAATGGCAAAAGTGCGTCAGAAAATTGATGCTCCAAAAGTGGACGATCTCGTCTCCGAAATCAGAAAGGAACTGAGAAGAGCTGGAATTCAGGAGCTAATAAAACCCGGAGCTGAAATTTGCATAACGGCTGGAAGCAGAGGAATAGCGAACATTCCGGAGATCATAGCAACGGTTGTTGATGAGGTCAAGAGGTGTGGAGGAAAGCCCTTCATCATTCCCGCTATGGGAAGTCACGGTGGAGGAACACCGGAAGGTCAGATTGAGGTTCTCGAACATCTCGGAATAACTCCGGAGAGTGTTGGAGCACCGATAAGAGCAACCATGGAGGTTGTTGAGATCGGAAGACTCGCGAACGGAACCCCTGTTTACATCGACAAATACGCGGCTCAGTCTGATGGAATCATCGTGGTTGGGAGGGTGAAGCCTCACACAGATTTCAAGGACAGGATCGAGAGCGGTCTTATGAAGATGATGGTGATAGGTCTCGGAAAGCAGAAAGGAGCTGAGATGATTCACAGATATCAGGCTGAAGGATATCACAAGCTCCTTCCAGAGGCAGCAAAGCTCATCATGAAGAACTCTCCGGTAATTCTCGGTCTTGCAGTTGTCGAGAACGCAAGACACGAGGTCGCAATTGTTAAGGCACTCAGACCGGAGGAGATTGAAGAAGAAGAGCCCAAGCTTCTTGAGAAGGCGAAGGACCTCATGGCGAGAATTCCATTCAAGGAGATAGATGTCCTGATTGTTGAGGAGATGGGCAAGAACATAAGCGGAACAGGAATGGACACAAATGTAACCGGAAGGTTCTGGATTCCCGGAGAACACGAGCCGAGAGCCCCGAAGATAAAGAGGATAGTTGTTCTTGATCTCACAGAGGAGACATACGGAAGCGCGGTTGGTATAGGTCTTGCCGACATCACAACCCAGAGGCTGGTCTCGAAGATAAACTATCAGGCAACCTTTCTGAATGCACTTACAGCAGGATGGCCGGAGACAGCGAAGATACCTCCGTTCCTTCCATCTGACAGGGATGCAATTGCAGTCGCTCTCCAGCTCTGCGGTCCCGTGGATCCGAAGGAGGCGAAGGTTGTGAGAATAAAGAACACACTCGAACTTGAGGAGTTCTGGATATCAGAGAGTCTCGTGAAGCTTGTGAAGGAGGATCCTGAGCTCAGGGAGAAGATTGAGATTCTCGAAGAACCAAAGGAGATGCAGTTCGATATTCTGGGAACTCTGGCAAGGTGAGGGAAATGGAGCTCAGAAGCAAGAAGATTGTTGAGAGAGAGGACATATACTGGGAGAGATTCGGGCTCTGGCATGCAATGGGTCTCACGAAGGAGGAATTCGATGCCCCGCTCATAGGGGTTGCAAACTGCTGGAATGAGGCTCTTCCTGGCTCATATCATCTGAGAGAGCTCTCGCAGAGAGTGAAGGATGGAATAAGGAGCGCCGGCGGAACACCCTTCGAGTTCAACACGATTGCAATATGCGATGGCGTCGCTCAGGGTCACGTTGGAATGAAGTATGTTCTTCCGAGCAGAGAGGTCATTGCAGCAAGCGTGGAGCTCATGGTTGAGGCAAATCAGTTTGATGCTGTTGTTGCGATAGCAACATGCGACAAAATTGTTCCTGCGATGCTCATGGCTCTAGCGAGAATGAACATTCCCTCAATCGTCCTCACAGGAGGTTACATGCTTCCGGGAAGCTATAAAGGAGAGCTTGTCCTTGCGAGCACGATAACAAAGAAGTATGGAGAGGTTCTCTCGGGCAGGATGAGCAGAGAAGAGTATGTTAAACTCGCCTATTCAGCCTGTCCAACCTGTGGAGCCTGTCCGGGTATCTGGACCGCAAACACAATGTGCGTCATGACAGAGGCTCTCGGAATGAGCCTCACAGGAAACTCCACAACTCCCGCAATTGGTTCGAGAATCAGCGAGATGGCCTACAAAGCAGGAAGAACGATCATGAAACTCCTTGAGAATGGGGTTAAACCCTCGGACATCATGAGCAGAGATGCCTTTGAGAATGCAATCATGACTCTCATGGCGGTTGGAGGCTCAACAAATGCAGTGCTTCATCTTCCAGCCATCGCGCATGAACTCGGGATAGATCTCTCTCTGGAGATTTTCGATGAGTTCTCCAGAAGAATTCCGACAATCTGTGGAATGGCTCCGACAACTGACAGATATTCCATGAAGGATCTTGATGAGGCCGGAGGCCTTCCTGCTGTCTGGAAGGAAATAGAGGGTGAGCTGAATCTTGATGCCATCACAGTCAGCGGAAAAACAATCGGGGAAATAATAAAAGAGGCTCACGGTGTTTACGGAGGAGTCATAAGGAGAAGAAGTGAGCCCTTCTACAGAGAGGGAGGCATAGCAATTCTCAGAGGAAATCTCGCTCCAGACGGAGCAGTCGTCAAGGCCTCAGCAGTCTCAGAGAACATGCTCGTTCATGAAGGAGAAGCTAAAGTCTTCGACAGCGAGGAGGATGCGATGGAAGCGGTGATGAAGGGAAGAATAGAGGAGGGAGATGTCATAGTTATTCGCTATGAGGGACCAAAGGGAGGACCGGGGATGAGGGAAATGTATGACATCCTTCAGGTTCTCGACGGAATGGGACTCTCCTCCTCTGTTGCTCTCGTCACGGACGGAAGATTCTCCGGTTCAAACCGTGGAGGAGCAATCGGCCATGTCTCTCCGGAAGCAGCCGAAGGCGGTCCAATTGCTCTCGTGAGAGACGGAGATCTCATAAAAATTGACATTCCAAAGAGACTTCTTCACGTTGAGATCAGCGAGGAGGAGATGGAGGAGAGAAGGAGAGAGTGGAGGCCTGTTGAGAAGGATGTAAGGGGATTCCTGAGAATTTACGCAAAGAATGTTTCTTCAGCCTCAAGAGGAGCAATCATGGACGGGTAACAAAAGCAACAATTTCTCTCTCCCTTCCATTTATTTCGAAAATCTCAGCTTCTCTGTCGCGAAGCCATTCGAGGAGAATCTTTCTGTGTCTCTCAGGGACTCCAACAATTGCGATCCCTCCTCTCCTGAGCGGTCTCAGGTCGAGATCTTTTGAGAGATGAAGAACATCCATGCACACAATCACATCGAAAATCTCATCTCTGAAGGGAAGTTTTGAGACATCTCCCGCAACTCTCTCTGAGATGCACCTCTTCAGAGCCTGAATATCTGAATCGAGGGAGATCAGCTCGGCTCTGACGCCTCTCTCTTTAAGAAAATCGCTCAGAAAACAGCATGATGCTCCTGCATCGAGAACCCTCTTCTTCTCCAATCTCCTGTCAAGCTCCAGCCTCTCGTACTTCTCATACTGAATTTCTCTCCATGACTCGTAGATTGAGGAGAAGAATCGCATGCTTCTCATTCGCTTTCAAATCATAAAATTTTTATTTGGGATGATTAATAAATAAAAATATGTCTGTGGAGGACTGAAAATGGTGGAAATTCTAAAGAACTATATAAATGGAAAGTGGGTCGAATCCAAGTCCACGGAGCTTCTCGATGTTGACAATCCCGCAACAGGAGAGGTCATCGCTAAGGTTCCGATGTCAACGAAAGAGGAAGTTGATGAAGCTGTTAAAGCTGCAAAGGAAGCCTTTCCGGCGTGGAGAGAGACTCCGGCTCTTGAGAGAGCAAGATATCTCTTTCGCCTGAGAGATCTCATTCTCGAACATAAAGAAGAGCTTGCAAGGACAATAACAACGGAGCACGGGAAGGAATACCGTGCTGCCGTTGGAGAAATGCAGAGGTTAATAGAGATGATCGAGACAGCATGCGGAATTCCAACACTGATGATGGGGGATTACTCGGAGGATATAGCAAGGGGAATAGATGAATACACAATAAGAGTTCCTCTCGGAGTTTTCGCAGTGATTCCTCCGTTCAACTTTCCGGCTCTTGTTCCATTCTGGTTCCTGCCATGGGCTGTTGCATGCGGAAACACCTACATTGTGAAACCAAATGAGCAGTGTCCGATCTCTCAGCAGAGGATTTTCGAGCTGATTGAAGAGGCAGGATTTCCGCCCGGAGTGATAAATCTCGTGAATGGAGGCCCCCAGCAGGCGCAGTGGCTGATAGAGCATCCCGATGTCGTTGGAATTTCCTTTGTCGGTTCAACAAGAGTTGCCAAAAAGGTATATGAGCTCTGCGGGAAATATGGAAAAAGAGTTCAGGCTCAGGCAGGAGCGAACAACTTCCTCGTTATCATGCCGGATGCGGATATCGATGCCTTCATGTCGAACATTCTTGAATCCTGCTTCGGAAACACAGGTCAGAGATGTTTAACCGGTTCGGTGATTCTCGGAGTTGGAGACATTTACGAGGAATTCAAGGAGAAGTTTCTCGATGCTGCAAGCAAGCTGAAAGTTGGAAACGGGCTTGATCCGGATGTCGACATGGGTCCGGTTGTCTCCAAAGCCGCTCTTGAGAGGCTTCACAGGGAAATTGAAATTGGAATAAAGGAAGGTGCGAAACTTCTGCTTGATGGAAGGAACATCAAAGTTAAGGGCTATGAGAATGGCTATTTCCTCGGTCCAACAGTCTTTGAAGCCGAACCAGGAATGTACATCTTTGATGAGGAGATCTTTGGACCGGTGGTCTGTTTGAAGAGGGTCGAGAGTCTTGAGGAGGCAATAAGACTCATAAATTCAAGCAAATATGGAAATGCATCCACGATCTACACCATGAACGGAAAGTGGGCTCACAGATTCAGATATGCGGTTCAGTGCGGAAACATAGGAATAAACGTTGGAGTTCCGGCACCCATAGCTTTCTACCCATTCGGAGGAATGAAGGAATCCTTCTTCGGAGTCCTCCACGGCCAGGGCAAGGATGTTGTTGATTTCTTCACGGATAGAAAGGTGGTAATAGAGAGATGGGTACCCGTGAAGAGGGAGAGCTGGTTCTGATGTACATGGATGAAATCAGAAATTTCATATCTCCGAGAAAGGTGATAATCGGATTCGGGGCTTCAAAGAAAATCGGAGAAGCTGTGGAGGAGCTGAAGATAAGGAGACCGCTCATAGTTACGGATGAATTTCTGGCGAAGCAGAACTTCTTCAAAGAAATCGTCGAAATACTCAGCAATTTTGTCTCTCCGGTCATCTTCGATGGAACAACACCGGATCCAACGGTGAAAAATGTTGAGGACGCCTTTGATCTTCTGAAAAAGGAGAAATGCGATGGAGTCATCTCCATCGGCGGAGGAAGTCCGACCGATGTGGCAAAGGCTGTTGCAGTTCTTGCAACAAACGGAGGGAGAATACAGGATTATGAGGGTTACGAGAAGGTCAGAGTCTCTCCCCTTCCCCAGATTGCCGTGAACACAACCGCAGGAACTGGAAGCGAGTGCTCTCAGAGCATCATAATAACCGATGAGGAAAGAGATGTGAAGATGCTGATAAAGAGCGAGAAGGTCGTCCCTCTGATTGCAATCGAAGATCCTGAGCTCACGATATCTCTCCCGAAGCATCTCACAGCTTACACCGGAATAGATGCTCTTGTTCATGCCATAGAGAGCTATGTCTCAAAGAGGAGGAATCCTCTGAGCGATGCCCTTGCGGTTTCAGCAATCAAGCTGATCTCGAAATATCTGAGAAGAGCATATGAAAATCCCGAGGACAGAGAAGCCCGCTATCACATGATGGTTGCTCAGATGCAGGCCGGTCTGGCCTTCGGAAACTCCTCAGTTGCTCTCGTTCACGGAATGGCGAGACCTCTTGGAGCTTACTTCCACATGCATCACGGTCATTCAAATGCAGTTCTTCTGCCAGAGGTCATAAGATTCAGCTCAGAGTTTGAGAAGGAAAGATACGCTGAAATTGCAGAACTTCTTGGAGAAGAGAGAGATCACAGAAAGGCAGCTGAGGCAGCGCAGAAGCTGAATGATGATCTGAATGTTAAGAAACTCTCAGAGGTGGTTGACAGAAAGAGGTTTTCTGAAGTTGTGGAGAAAATGGCTGAAGACGCCCTTGCCAGCGGAAGTCCAAACTTCAATCCCAGAGTTCCGACAAAAGAAGAGATTGTTGAGCTCTACTGGAGGGTCTACGAATATCAGTGAATCATCCTTATCATTTTTTCCCTTGGTTCAAACAGCTTTCCCTCGGAAATCAGGCATCTGAGAGCATGATTGACCTCTCTCTCCGGTATTCCTCTCTCAACCGCTATTCTGACGATCTCATCTCTCGGAACCGCCTGGAACTTTGCTCCGAGAGATGCAACAATATTCTTTATCTCGCTCATGACATCTCTGTAGCCTCTCCTTCGTGAAACAGGGGAAATTTTTGGAGAACCCGAGTCAGCTCTCTTCTCAGAAATAACCTTTCCGGATCTCTCCAGCTCCTTTTTTATTTTCCTTGCCATCTCCAGCCTCTTCTGGTACATCTCAATCTGTCTCTCGCAGAAGGCAATCTCATCCTCAACCCATCTCCTCAGCTCCTCGTAGTCCACGAAATCTCCTCCCGGTAAGAGAATTTAAGCACGGGGGTATAAAAAATTTAAAGAGATGATCGTGAGAGATGCCTCGGAGAAGGATCTTCAGAAAATCCTCAGACTTGAGAGAATCTGCTTTCCCGGAATTTACTCCTATTCTCCCGAAATTCTGATGGGCTTCATTCTTGATGGCATCCTGATTCTTTTCGAGAGCTCAGAAGAAGTGCTCGGCTACATTGCAGGAGAGCCGGGAGAGATCTCGAGAATAGCTTCGATCTGCGTTCATCCAGAATTCAGAGGGAAGGGAATTGGAAGGGCACTTCTGAGGGAGTTCGAGGAGAGAGTGGAAAAAGGAATAATTCTCGCGGAGTGCAACATAAAAAATCCGGCTCTTGAGTTCTTCCTCAAGAACGGCTTCAGAGCTTTTGGAATGGCCTCTCTTTATTACGAGCTTCCGTTCAACTCTTCAAGAGACGCTCTTTTACTGGCCAAGCTCCTCTGAGAGCTCTTTTATCCTCCTCATCTCCTCCACAGCTCTCATGTTGTCCTCCATTTTCCCGACACTCACCCTTATGTGCGTGTCCTTTGCTCCCGTGAATGTGGAGCAGTCCCTGATGATTATTCCTCTCCTCATCAGCTCCTCGGCAAGAAAGCCTGATTTAAGCGGCGAGGTGTCCGCAAAGACAAAGTTTGCTTGAGATGGGTATGTTCTGAAGGGCATCTCCCTTATGAGAAACTCCCTTCCCTCTCTGACAACTCTTATGACCTCTTTGAGAAACTCCTCATCCTCAAGAGCAGCGATCGCAGATTCTATTGCCACCCTGCTCACGTCGAAAGGAGGAATCACCTTGTCGTATTCTCTTCTGACCTCCTCGGAGCAGATGGCATATCCGCACCTGACTCCAGCAAGCCCGAAGGCTTTCGAGAAAGTCCTCATCACAACAACATTCTCGTATTCCTCTGAAAGATGGATGAGCGAACTCTCCGCAAACTCAACATAAGCCTCATCGAGAAGGATGATGGCCTCTGTTTCTTCTGCAAGCTCTCTCGCAACTCTCTCCTCCAGGAGATTTCCTGTTGGATTGTTTGGTGTGCAGAGATAGATCATTCTGGTTCTCTCATCCACAGCCTCAAGAATCCTCTCAGCACTCACATCAAACTTCTCGTCTCTCATCACGTATCTCGCCTGAGCTCCCGAGGCAACTGCAAGGAGCTCTGCTCCGAGGAAGGTTGGAACCGGAAATATAACATTGTCTCCGGGCTCTATGAAGAGCTTCATGAGGCCCTCTATGACTCCATCAACACCATTTCCGACAATGATTCTCTTTGGTGAGACTCCAAGATAGTTTGAGAGAGCCTCCCTGAGCCTCCAGGCTCCCATTTCTGGATAGATGTGGAGGTTCTTCGCTGTTCTCATTATCGCTTCAACTGCTCTGGGACTCGGACCGAGCGGATTCTCGTTTGAGGCAAGCTTCACTATTCTTTCCCGGGGAACTCCGTATTTCTCAGCAACCTCCTCTATGCTCTTCCCCGGAGTGTACTCTCTGAGAGCCCTTACACACTCACGAAAGCGCAGCACCAAGCTTCATCACCACTTCATCAATCTGTTCTCTGCTAATCACAAGCGGAGGAGCAAATCTCAGAACCCTCTCCTGAATGCAGTTCACGAGGACTCCGGAATTGAGCATCTTCATCACAATTTCGGAGCATGACCCCTTCATTTCCACTCCAATCAGCATTCCGAGACCCCTCACCTCTTTTATCTCGCTGCTCTCAATCTCTCTCAATCTCTCGATGAAATACTTTCCATCCTCTCTGCACTTCCGCAGGAGATCTCCATCCTCAATTGCTCTTATCGTTGCAAGAGAAGCAGCACATGCCAGCGGATTTCCTCCGAATGTTGAGGCATGATTTCCCG
Source organism: Candidatus Mnemosynella bozhongmuii (assembly GCA_014361165.1). GTDB lineage: Archaea > Halobacteriota > Archaeoglobi > Mnemosynellales > Mnemosynellaceae > Mnemosynella > Mnemosynella bozhongmuii. Next base: position 2,042 of record JACIWD010000087.1, on the reverse strand, counting down.
GTTCGAATGCATTTGCAACATCCTCTATTGCTCCCACTGCTCCCATTGGAAATCCTCCGGCCATTCCCTTGGCCATTGCCATGATATCCGGTTTCACTCCGAAAAGCCTGGAGGCAAACCAGTCACCCGTTCTTCCAAATCCGGTCTGAACCTCATCGAATATCAGGAGAACGCCCTTCTCATCACATATTTCTCTGACCTCTTTGAGATAGTCCTCTGAGGGAACATTGACTCCGCCCTCTCCCTGAACAGGTTCAAGAATCACTGCAGCGGTGTTCTCATCTATGCTCCTTCTTATCGCATCCGCATCGTTGTAATCAACCCATTTGACACCAGGAACAAGAGGTTCAAACGGCTTTCTGTATTTCTCGTTTGACGTCACCGAGAGAGCTCCCATCGTTCTTCCGTGAAAGGAACCTCTTGCTGCTATGATATCCCTCTTTCCGCTCTTCTTCCTGGCAAGCTTTAGAGAAGCCTCAACAGCCTCGGTTCCGCTGTTGCAGAAGAAAAATTTGTCCATTCCGCTCCTCTCACTCAGCTCCTTCGCAAGCACGGGTTGAAGCTCGTTGTAATAGAGATTTGATGTGTGAATGATTTTTTCAGCCTGCTTTTTTATGGCTTCCACAACATAGGGATGGCAGTGACCAACGGTATTGACGGCTATTCCTCCAACGCAATCTATGTACTCTCTTCCCTCAATATCCCAGACAACAGCACCTCTGCCCCTGACGAGAGCAACAGGAAGCCTGTTATAAGTTCTCATAACATATTTTTCATCCAGCTTCACGAGATCTTCAAATTTCAAAATCTCTCACCTCACTCAAATTCTATTGTTGCAGGAGGCTTGGGGGTGATATCGTAAACAACTCTCGATACCTCAGGAATCTCGGAAGTGATTCTTGAAGAAATTCTCCTGAGCCTCTCATACGGAATCTCAAGAACTTCAGCAGTCATACCATCCCGCGAGAGAACAGCTCTCACCGCTATTATCCATCCATACAGCCTGACGTCTCCCTTAACTCCTGTTGCCTTTCCGAGAAGGGCAGCAAATGCCTGCCATGGTTTGAAATCTTTCAGCTCCTCCTCAACAATTGCATTTGCCTCTCTCACAATCTCAACTTTCTCTCTTGTGACCTCTCCAAGAACTCTGACAGCAAGTCCAGGTCCCGGAAATGGCATTCTTTCAGAAATCTCTTCTGGAAGTCCGAGAGCTCTCGCAACCTCTCTGACCTCATCCTTATAGAGGTCTCTGAGGGGTTCTATAACATCCTCAAACTCTATTTCCGAGGGCATGCCTCCGACGTTGTGATGGGATTTTATTCCGCCTTCAGACTCAATTCTATCCGGATATATTGTTCCCTGAATGAGATATTTCGCATTGATTTTCCTTGCACATTCCTCGAAGATTCTGATGAAGAGCTCTCCAACGACCTTTCTTTTCTCCTCCGGATCAACAACGCCCTTGAGAGCTTCAAAGAATCGATCCTGCGCATCAACGAACATGAGATTCATGTGACCGAAGAGCTGCTTTATCCTCTCTGGCTCTCCCTTCCTCATAAGCCCAGTGTCAACAAAAACAGGGGTTAGAAGGTCTCCTATTGCTCTGTGCGCAAGAACCGCACATACAGAGCTGTCAACCCCTCCGGAAAGGGCTATGATTGCTCTTCCCTTCACTCTCTCCCTTATCTCCTTTATTGCCGATTCGATGAATGCGTTAACATCCTTCATTTCAATCCCCTCCTCCTCATCATCGATTCCACAAAAGCAACGAAAGGTGGAGATGGCCTCTCCGGTCTGCTCTTGAACTCGGGATGAAACTGAGTTGCAAAGAAGAATGGATGCGACGGAAGCTCGGCTATCTCTGCTCTTCCCTTGCTTTCAGCCGAGAAAATCAGACCGTGCTCTTCAATCTTCTCCCTGTATCTCGGATTGACCTCATATCTGTGTCTGTGCCTCTCCCTTATGATTCTCTCTCCGTAAATCCTGTGAGCCAGAGTTCCCTCCTTTATCTCTATTTCCTCCTCACCCAGCCTCATGGTTCC
>JACIWD010000086.1 GCA_014361165.1 Candidatus Mnemosynella bozhongmuii | reverse complement strand
CCTGCTTCCACTCAAATTGCATTCAGATGCGATTTTCTTTGCCCTGCTCTCAGCATTTCTCCTGGTATTCTCAAAAACGAGACACTGACCTCCATTCGAGATTGTGTCGAGAACAAGCGCTGAAACTGGATCTCCGGAGCCCTTAACCTCGACCGTCTCACGCTCGAAATGGATTTTACCCCTGTAAAAAACTCCCTCTTTAAGCTCAACAGGCCTCCAGTTGCTCCTGACAAGAGAGGCGTTCAACCAGTCCGCAAGCTCAGCAGAATTTGAGACCGTTGCGCTTAGAGCCACTATCTGAATTCCGGGTATGAGTCTCCTGAGCCTCGTTATCATGACCTCAAGGGTCGGACCTCTCTCCGGAGAGTCGATGAGGTGGACCTCGTCAACAACCACAAGCCCGATTTCTCTCATCCACTGGGCATCATTTCTGAGAAGCGAGTCAGCCTTCTCGGAGGTCATGACAACAATATCGTAATTTCCGAGATGCTCATCTCTTTTATCATAATCTCCGGTTGAAATCGCAACCGAGATTCCAAGAGGTCTGAGCCGGGAGAACTCCTCGTATTTCTCGTTTGCAAGAGCCTTCAGGGGAACAATGTAGATTGATTTTTTCCCTTCGAGAAAGGCCCTTATCATGGCAACCTCTGCTATGAATGTCTTTCCGCTTGCGGTCGGAATTGAGACGAGAAGGTTTCTTCCATCCAGAGCTCCGGCCTTTATGGCCTCCTCCTGAGGAGGATAGAGCTCTTCTATTCCCTTTTCTCTGAAATATGAAATGAATTTTTCCGGAAGAGGAAGCTCTGAAATATGCATCGAAATTGAGTGAGAGGGAGGATTTAAAAAAGGTTTTGCAGGCGGAATGAAAGAAATGGTAAGGTTTTAAAGAGATGCTCTCCCTTTGAAGATCATGAAACTTCAGAGATGGCAGATCTCACTCGGAATCTATCTGCTCATCATCTCATTCGCCCTCTATGTCCTCCATTACATCATATTCAGGGACATTCACCACATCCTGATTTATGCTCTCGGAGATCTCGCATTTCTCCCGATTGAGGTTCTGCTCGTGACCCTCATAGTTCATGAGATGCTCAGGGAGAGGGAAAGAAGTGCAGTTCTCGAAAAGCTGAACATGGTTATCGGAGTCTTCTTCAGCACACTCGGAACAGAGCTGCTGAGATACATATCTTCAGCTGATAGAAATCTGGATGAAATTGATGAGATGCTCCACATTGACGAGAGCTGGGATGATCTGGATTTTTCGAGGACTCTCAGGAGATTGAAAGATTACAGAGGAGATGTTGATATAAGGAGGCTCAATCTGAGAGATTTGAGGGAGTTTCTCTCACAGAAAATGGACTTTCTAATAAGACTTCTTGAAAATCCTGTGCTGATTGAACACGAATCTTTCACGCAGATGCTTCAGACCATCTTTCACCTTGCAGAAGAGCTGAATGGGAGAGAATCTTTTGAGGATCTCCCGGAGAGCGACATGGAGCATCTGAAGACTGACACGGAAAGAGCCTACAACCTCCTCATAATCGAGTGGGTTGAATACATGCAGCACATCCAGAAGAACTACCCGTATCTGTTCTCGCTTGCCATGAGAAGGAATCCGTTCAGAGAGGATGCGAGCATCATAATAAGAGGGTGAGGGTTGCAACTCTGAGAGAAATCTAGGAATTGCTCATTTTTTCCATTTCTCCCGAATTTTTGCGAAGGAATGAGCGACAACTGCACCGTAGATAGCCCAATTCAAAGCTGAAATTGCAAGATATGTGCTCAGTTCAAGTTTTCTTGGAGGAACAAACATAGAGAGTGGTGCGAAAAGCACAAAAAAGTCAGTTGGTGCCTTCAGCACAACAAGGAGCACTGGAAAAAGCAGACCGAACAAAGCTCCGATGAGTGCACCCGAGATTCGGGCTATTCTGCTCATCTGTAAACACCTATGCCGGTTTCGAGCAGTCCTCTCACCTCATTCCATCCCTCTCTCAGATTTTCGACGTAAATTCTGTCGTTGAACTCGTTACCTGTCCATCCCATCTGGAACCAGCTGTTTCTTCCGTTCAGCCAGATTGAGAGACTCGCATTAACGAACGGTTCTGATTCATAGTAAATGAAGGTGGTGTAGTTAAAGCATCTCGTGTTTCTGTAATGCGGATCATCCTCCGGGCACTCCATCTCTCCGAGATTGAATTTCGGTTCGAGCAGATACTCCTCTCCGATCGGATTTAGAGTGTTCACCTCTCTGTTCAGTCTGAGGTTGAGCTTGAATTCATACGAGGCTGGTCTCTTAACAAGCTGAGGCGTCTGCTTTGGCGTGTTGTTCCCTTCCTCAATTCCAACCGGTATGGGCTTCATCTTCCATGTTTTAATGCTCTCGCCAGTCAGCCTGAGCATCCTTCCATGGGGGCTCTCCACGATCTCAGCTCTCCATCCTTCTGGAACTGACATGTTCCTCGGTTCAATCACATCTCCTCTCACTGCAGGAAAAGGAATGAGCAGTGTAACGTTGGTTTGCTCGATCTCTGAAATTTCTCTGAAGGAAATCGAGACCTCATATTCCACCTCATGAGTGAAACTCTCCTCAACTGGCTGGAGACATCCTGAAAGAAGGAGAGCGAAAAAGAGAAACAGAATTCTTTTCATGAAGAGGGATTTTTCAATTAAAGCTTAAAAGGTTTTCCCTGCTATCTTCTCCCTGATGAAATTTTAAATAAGATGAGGCCGATAGCATGGCTCATAAAAACTCATGAGAGGGATGAAGAGTGTATTCAAAGAGAATCGAGATGCTGCCACCATATCTCTTCGCAAGAATAGATGAGCTGAAGAGAAAGAAAGTTGAAGAAGGTGTCAAAATCATTGACCTCGGAGTCGGAGATCCGGATCATCCAACTCCAGAGCACATAGTTGAGGCGATGAGAGAGGCGGTGAAAAATCCTGAGACGCACAGATATCCCTCTTATGAGGGCATGAGGGAGTTCAGAGAGGCTGTTGCGAGATGGTATGAGAGAAGGTGGGGAGTTGAGCTTGATCCTGATAAGGAGGTTCTGACGCTCATAGGCTCAAAAGAGGGGATTGCCCACACTCCTCTGGCTTTTGTGGACAGAGGAGATAAGGTTCTTTATCCCGATCCCGGGTATCCTGTTTACAGAATAAGCGCCATTCTCGCAGACGGAAAGCCGGTTCCCATTCCTCTTAGGGAGGAGAATGATTTTCTTCCAGATCTCTCTGAGCTTGAGGAACACAGAGATGCCAAACTCATGTTTCTGAACTATCCCAATAATCCAACTTCAGCTGTTGCGGATGAGAAATTCTTCAGGGAGATTTCAGAATTCTGCAGGGAGAACGGGATAATTCTGTGCCATGATAATGCGTATTCCGAGATCTCGTTTGATGGCTATGAGAGTCCGAGCATTCTGCAGACCGGAAAGGAGATGTGCGTGGAATTTCACTCACTCTCAAAAACATACAATATGACTGGATGGCGGATTGGATTTGTGGTTGGAGACGAGAGGATAATAAAGGGAATTGCTCAGATAAAAACGAATGTTGATTCTGGAGTCTTCAATGCAGTTCAGATCGCTGGAATCGCCGCTCTTGAAGGTCCTCAGGATTGTGTGGAGAGGATGAGGAAGATTTACAGAGAGAGGAGAGATGTGCTCGTGAAGGGTCTTCAGGAGGCGGGTCTGAAGGTGAGGGTTCCAAAGGCAACCTTCTATGTCTGGGCAAAAGTTCCAGAGGGGTATTCCTCTGTTGAATACTCCATGAAGCTTCTTGATGATGCGGGAGTGGTTGCAACTCCAGGAGTCGGATTCGGAGAGTTCGGGGAGGGATACATCAGATTTGCCCTCACAAAAGATGTGAAGATCATAGAGGAGGCTGTGGAAAGGATTAAAGAGGTGAGCTGAAATGAGAGACCATCTCTGCATAAAAAACAATCATCTCTTTATAGATGAGCTCGATACGGTGGAGCTTGCTGAAAAATACGGAACACCTCTTTTTGTTACAAGTGCAACAAGAGTGAAGAAGAATTTTGATGACTTCAGGAAGGCCTTTCCGGATGCGGAGATTTACTATGCAGCCAAGGCAAACTGGAACATGGCCATTCTCAGGCTTCTTGCAAAAAGAGGTGCAGGTGCTGATGTCTTCTCGGATGGAGAGCTCTATGTTGCCCTAAAAGCAGGAATTCCAAGGGAGAAGATCCTGTTCAACGGGAATTCAAAGAGCGATGAGGAGCTCAGAATGGCGGTTGAGGAAGGGGTCAGAGTTTCGGTCGATTCAATTGACGAGCTGAAGGCTCTTTCCGAGATTGCATCCGAGAGTGGAAGGGAGGTTGAGATAGCATTCAGAGTCAATCCGGATATCTCCGCAAAAACCCATCCAAAGATTGCAACAGGATTGAAGCAGTCAAAATTCGGAATTCCGCACGAAGAGATAAAAAAGGCGTATGAGCTTGCCCTGAAGCTTCCCGGAGTAGTTCCAAAGGGAATTCACTGCCATATAGGTTCCCAGATTCTCGAACTGTCTCCGTTCAGGGAAATGATGGAGAAGATGATGGATATAGCAGAAGAGGTAATCGAACTCGGAGTCGAGCTTGAGTTTGTGGATATAGGAGGAGGTCTCGGAATTCCCTACACCACTGTGCTCTTCCACGAGAGATTCACAGAAAGGATGTGCGGACTGGGAAGTGTGGAGGTTGAGGCAGATATTCCAACACCCTATGATCTTGCGAAGACAGTTCTTCCAATCTTCGAGGAGAGAAGAGCCGAGATGAAGGAGGACTTCAAACTGATTCTTGAACCCGGAAGATATATTGTTGGCGATTCAACAGTTCTTCTCTCAAGAGTGAATGCGGTGAAGAGAGCCTACAAGAATTTCGTTGCAATAGATGCCGGTTTCAATCTTCTCATCAGACCGGTGCTCTATGATGCCTATCACGAAATCCTTGTTGCAAACAAGGCAGGACTTCCGCCAGAGGAGACATATGACATCGTCGGTCCAATATGTGAGAGCGGAGATATAATGGGAAGGAACAGGAGGCTTCCGAAGGTTGAGAGAGGAGATCTGATAGCAATTCTCGACGCAGGAGCCTATGGATTCTCGATGAGCTCGCAGTACAATGGAAGAAGAAGGGCTGCAGAGGTTCTGGTTGAAGGAAAGAGAGCGGAGATCATAAGAGAGAGGGAGAGCTACGAAGATCTGATAAGAAACATGAGGATTCCGGAGGATCTGCTTTGATAAGGTTTGTGAAGATGCACGGAAACGGGAATGATTTCATCCTCGTTGATGAGTTTCACTCTGAGGTCATTCCGGAAGAGAGGAAATCCTCGTGGGCTCAGAAGGTGTGCAGAAGGAGATTCAGCGTGGGTGCTGACGGAGTCATCTTTCTCCTTCCCTCAGAAACAGCTGATGTCAGAATGAGGCTCTTCAATTCAGATGGTTCCGAAGCAGAGATGTGCGGAAATGGGATAAGATGCCTCGCCAAGTATGCCGTGGAGAAGGGATATGCCTCTCCTCCGGAGATCTCCGTGGAGACTCTCGCCGGAGTAATGAAGATAAGATGCAGGGAAAGGAATGGAAGATTTTTCGCAAAAGTTCGCATGGGTGTTCCGAAGTTCAGGTGTGAGGAAATTCCAGCCATTTGCGAGGGAGATTTCTACGAACAAAATATTTCTGGCTTCAGAGTTCATGCAGTGAATACCGGAGTTCCTCATGCCGTGATATTTGTGGAGGATGTTGAGAGCATTGATGTTGAAAGAGTCGCTCCGGAAATCAGGCACCACCCCAGCTTTCCGAAAGGAGCAAATGTGAATTTTGTTGAAATCAGAGGAGATTCTCTGGTTGTGAGAACCTTTGAAAGAGGGGTTGAGGCTGAAACACTTTCGTGCGGGACAGGAGCAACTGCTTCAGCTGCGGTTGCAAGGAGGCTGAAGCTCATCGAAAATGATGAGATCACGGTGTTCACAAGAGGAGGAGAGCTAATCATAAGTTTCGAGGGTGATGAGGCTTACATGGAGGGTCCGGCTGAAACCGCCTTCAAAGGGGAGATTGAAGAGTGGTGAAATGCCAGTTGCAATTCTCGGATGCAGGGGATGCGGAAAGTGCCTCTCCTCCTGCGAGTTCAGCGCTCTGGTGAAGAGAGGGAATGAGGTGAGGATTGATTATTCGAAATGCAGGGAGTGCAGAAGATGCATAGACTTCTGTCCCTACCACTCCATCGTATGGGTTGATTGATCAGAGTTTTCCACGGTAGAAGCTCGTAGCCGGACATCCTAGGCATCTCTCATCCATATATCTTCTGCAATCTCCGCAGTAGACTCCACATGGCGCATTTTCATCTCTCTTCTCGGCGACAACCTTCAGGCGAAGATATGGGTCGTAGTGGATTTCCTGAACAGGATATATTTCGAATCTCCTGATTCCTTTCTGAGATCTCAGAGAGCACTTTTCAAGAGAAATGCTCTCAAGAGAGGAGAGATCCTCTGCATAGATCAGAGCGAAGAGGTTGAACCCGCTGGTTGTTACGAAAAACTTGATGATTCTCGGACATTCTCTGAACTTTTCAAGAAACTTCTCAAGACTCTCGGAATCCTCTATTTCGATTGCAACGATTGCGAGAAGAAGGTTCATCTTCCTTGCATTGACTTCGGGAGAGATTCTTATGATTCCATCTTTCAGAAGCCTCTCCAGACGTTTTTTAACAGCCATCACAGAAATTCCCATTCTCTCCGCAATTTTCATGAGCGGTCTCCTTCCATCCTCCAGAAGCTCCTCGATAATCATTCTGTCTCTCCCGTCCATCCTCTCACCACCTCTCTCTTTCTTCCTTCTGGTATAAAAATTAAACCAAAGAATTATTAATGGGTTGAAATAATATACAAAGCATGCAGGTGGAGGAAATTCTGAAGAAAATGGAGGAGATGATCGGAGAAGAACCAAGACCTCAGGTCCTCTTTTCAAAGATCTGCCCGGAATGGATACCGAGGCAGATGGACGAGCGAAAATTCGTGATGCAGCTGCCGAACATCCCGGAGAAATACAAGCACCTGATAATGATAGCTGTTGCCGCGGCTGTGGGAAGCAAGATGTGCACCGAAGTCTTCGTAAAGATTGCGAAGCGAAGAGGTGTCAGCGATCGGGAAATTGGAGAAGCTATTCTGGTTGCAAGATTCGCTCTTGCGTCAACGATCTTTGCAACCGTGACTCCAGCCTTGGAATGGCTTGTAGGAGGTGATGAGAAGCCATAATAGATACTGCAGAGGAAGAGAACGTGGATATGATAGTTATGACGGAAAGAGGTAGCGGCGCTGTTGCTGAGATCGAAGAGATCACGCTCGGATCGTGTGCTGAAAGAGTCGTGAGGCATTCAAGAAAACCCGTTCTGATAGTGAGGTGATGTGTGTGGATCCGATAACGGTTGTTTTATTACTGATAACTGGATTGATTGCCGGAACTCTTGGCGGTTTACTGGGGATAGGTGGCTGTGTGATAATGCTTCCAGCTCTTGCCTTCGTGTTTCGCTATCCACTACCGATTGCGATCGGAACAACGATCACAGCGGTGATTTTGACGGCAACATCCGGAGCTATAGGTCACATAAGATTGAAGAACGTTGACTACTCAACTGCGAAAGTTGTCGCAGTGAGCGGTGCAGTTGGCGCCGCCGTTGGCAGCATAATCTTCTTCTACATAGCAAACCAGCTCTGGCTGCTGAACTTCATTCTCGGTTTTGCGTTCCTCTACGTTTCGATTAGAATGATATACGAGGGAACGATCAGGAGAAAAATGCCTGAAAAGCCCGGCAACGAAGTCCCCGGCTCTGGAGCGGCGAAAGCTACAATAGGATTCTTTATCGGGATCATTACCGGCATCGTGGGTCTCGGCGGCGGATATGCTCTAGTGCCGTCTTTCATCTACCTACTCAGCTCTCCCGTGAAGATCGCTGTCGGAACATCGCTGGCATCGTTCATAAGCATGGCTGTTGTCAGCGGAGCGTTCAAGCTCTATCAGGGAGTTGTTGACGTGATTGCCGCAATCTGCTTGGGTGTGGGGACGATTGTCGGCGCACAGATAGGGGCGAGGCTGACGAAGGTTGTTCCTCCTTGGGCTATCAAAGCGATATTCGGCTTCGTCTTCCTCTACGTCTCGCTGAAGTTCATCTATCAGGGATACGTTAGCTTTTAGTTTTTAATTTTTTATTCCTCTTAATGTTTATTTTTTAAACAAAAGGCTTAAATAG
>JACIWD010000085.1 GCA_014361165.1 Candidatus Mnemosynella bozhongmuii | reverse complement strand
ATAGGGGCTTCTGCAACACCCGGGAAAATAGGGTATCAGATTCTGTATAATCTCAAAACCAGATTTAAAGGCAAAGTCTATCCTGTTAACCCGAAGCAGGAGGAGATTCTCGGACTCAAATGCTATCCTTCAGTCCTTGAAATTCCGGAAGAGGTTGACCTTGCCGTAATCTCGATTCCAGCCAGATTCGTACCAGAGCAGGTGAAGCTTTGCGGAGAAAAAGGCGTTAAAGCGGTTGTCATAATCTCCTCGGGATTTGGAGAGAGAGGAGAGGAAGGAAAGAAGCTTGAAGAGGAAATTCTCCACTATGCACTAACGTACAATCTCAGGGTTATCGGACCGAACACTCACGGAGTATACAACCCGAGAACCGGAGTTGACACTCCATTCATTCCGGAGAGAAGAATGGCAAAGCCGGAACCAGGAAATCTTCTTCTCGTCTCCCAGAGCGGTGCCTTTCTCGGAGCACTTGGAGACTGGGTTTCCAAGGATAAAATAGGAGTCTCAAACCTCATAGGAATCGGGAACAAAGTTGATGTCGATGAAACCGATCTGGTGGAGTGGTTCAAGGACGATGAGGAGACAGGAATAATTGCAATGTATCTTGAGAGTGTGAAGAGAGGCAAGGAGTTCATAAGAGTTTGCAAGGAGACCGTCAAGAAGAAGCCGATAATTGTTTTCAAAGCCGGAAGAACCCAGTCCGGTGCAAGAGCTGCATCTTCCCACACAGGTTCAATTGCAGGAGTTGATGAGATTTATGATGCAGCTTTCAAACAAGCAGGAGTCATAAGAGCAGAAACACTTGAGCACATGTTTGATATAATAAGAGCATTCCAGAAACAGCCTCTTCCGAGAGGAGACAGAGTTGCCATTGTGAGCAACGGAGGCGGTTTCGGAGTTGTCTGTGCAGATGCAATCGAGCTGAATGGCATGAGAGTCGCGAGATTCACCGAAGAGACATACGAGTATCTGAGGGAGAGATTTCCGCCGCATTATGGAATAGAGAATCCGATTGATCTCACGGGCGATGGAGATAAGGAGGATTTCAGAGATGCGATGGAGGCGGTTCTGAGGGATGAGAACGTGGACGCTGTCATCCTCGGTCTCATCTGGCAGGGAGTGGTTCTCGAAGACGAGGCTGTTGATGAGATTGCCAGAGTTGTGAAGAAATATGACAAACCAGTTCTTGGAAGCTCTCCAGGAGGAGATTTCTCATCAAAGATGTCTGAAAGATTCAACGAACTCGGAATTCCGCACTATCCAGTTCCGGAAAGAGCCATAAAAGCTCTCTCAGCCATGGTGAACTTTGTTAAAAGAAGGGAGGCATTTCTCAGAGAAGAGGAGTGAAACGTTAAAATAACTTCTCTCTCATTTTAATTTTTAATGAGCAGATGTGAGATTTGCAATGAAAATACTGCGATTCACAGATGTGTTATCTGCAGGATGATGACATGTTCTGAACACGGAAGATTTCTCCGGGATGAAATGTATTTCGACAGGGTATGGGTCTGCGATAAATGTCTTGAGAAGGTCAGGAGAAGATGAAGGAGGATGTTTTCGCCGGAGTGGACCACGGAACAAGAGCTCTGAGAATTGCAACAACTGACGGAAGAAGAGAGGAATTTTCGAGAGATGAACTTGCAGATATGCGTGTTGAGGAGATCAGGGAGATCGTGAGAGAGAAATTCTCAGATGTCAGGCTTTTTGCTCTCTCCTATTCCATGGGGGATGCAATAAATGAGTTCGTGTATATAAGAAAGGTCTCT
>JACIWD010000084.1 GCA_014361165.1 Candidatus Mnemosynella bozhongmuii | reverse complement strand
CCCCGGTTCGAATCCGGGCGCCGCCTCAGGGTGGTTAGCTCAGCCTGGTAGAGCACACGCTTGACGTGCGTGGGGTCGCAGGTTCGAGTCCTGCACCACCCATTTTTATTTTGAGCTTTCCCGCGCGCCGAAAACCTCGGGGTGCCGTACCACCTGCTCTTCAAAGGGTTCATTGTGGCGAATAGCAAGAACACGGTACCCAAGTAGCCGTAGCTCGGTGCGAATCTCTTGATCTCGCTCCCATTGAGCGGGCTCATCGTGGGGCGGCCTATCGCATAAGTGCGTGGTTCTTGCCCATAAACCCGCTAGCGAGTTTTTCAATTCAGCGTAGTTTCTGCCGCTAATGGTTAGGCTCGAAACTCACCCATTACGCCTCACGGATCACCCATCACTGGACATGTTTCCATCCCTCATATATAGGCTCGAAACTTCACCGATCACGCGTTACGCGTCACCGATCAACAAAAATCGTTACCATCCCTCATAGGTAGGCTCGAAACGCAAAGGCCCTCGGGCTTGAGGGCGAGACCGAGGGCGTTTCCATCCCTCATAGGTAGGCTCGAAACCCATTTAGCATCCCTGTAGCTTACACGCGCTGGGTCGCTAAGTTTCCATCCCTCATAGGTAGGCTTGAAACCAAGTGAGGAAACCGTGGCCACGGGCTTCCTCAAGCTGTTTCCATCCCTCATAGGTAGGCTTGAAACCAAAAACCTCCTTGATAGTGCTATGGCGAGCGTTTTCGTTTCCATCCCTCATAGGTAGGCTTGAAACTCTTCGGCGCGATGGAGGAGGTCAATACGCCTGGAGATATGTTTCCATCCCTCATAGGTAGGCTTGAAACAGGAGGTGAAGCGATGAAGGTGCGAGGGACTGTGGTGTATGGTTTCCATCCCTCATAGGTAGGCTTGAAACTTTTCAGTGGCGGGGCGAGTTTTTGCGCGGTCTGGGCGGTTTCCATCCCTCATAGGTAGGCTTGAAACCTTCAGGCGGTTTGTAGGTACTCAGCTTTGGCGCACTGTTTCCATCCCTCATAGGTAGGCTTGAAACCCACGATCCAGCCCACCACGCTCATCGTGTCATGCCGCGTTTCCATCCCTCATAGGTAGGCTTGAAACTCGTCCAGTCCGTACTGGCTCCGGACACCGCCGACAACAGTTTCCATCCCTCATAGGTAGGCTTGAAACACCGCCGGGTCAGCATGCGTCAAAACCTTCGCAATCTTGTTTCCATCCCTCATAGGTAGGCTTGAAACGGAAGCAGCTTTTGCCCCGGGAGCATCCCCAGGAGATGAGTTTCCATCCCTCATAGGTAGGCTTGAAACGCGGATGACGCTCCAGTAGTTCCAGGCATCGACATAGCCAGTTTCCATCCCTCATAGGTAGGCTCGAAACCCGTTCCACCACATGATGTCGTGTACGAAAACGATCACGTTTCCATCCCTCATAGGTAGGCTCGAACTTTGCCCGTCAGACGAGACTTCCTGGTACCAGAAATAGTTTCCATCCCTCATAGGTAGGCTCGAAAC
>JACIWD010000083.1 GCA_014361165.1 Candidatus Mnemosynella bozhongmuii | reverse complement strand
AACTTCTTAAACTGGGGAGTTGTTATGAAGAGGCTGATTATCAGGGATATAGAGAAATGCGTTGGATGCTCCCTCTGCATGTATGCATGCTCGAGAAAAAATGCGAAGAATCCTGAGATCGGATTCAGCTCCTCCGGAATTCTCGTTTTAAGTCTCAGCGGTTTTGAGAGAGGAGCTACAGTAATAGTTTGCAGAGGTTGCACCGAGCCTCCCTGCGCTCAGGTGTGCCCGACCGGGGCGCTGAAGGAGAGAGAAGGGGGAGGGGTGATTTACAGAGATGGATTGTGCATAGGATGTGGAAACTGCATGGATGCATGCACCATAGGTGCAATTTTCAGGAGAGAGGACGGGAAGGTTTCTCTTTGCGTGCACTGCGGATACTGCGCAAATTTCTGTCCTCATGGAGTTCTCAGCTATGAGGAGGTGAAGAGCTCATGATCCCCAGAGTTCTGAAGATTGACCTCTCAAATTACAGCTATGAGATAGAGGAAAGAGGAGAGCTCTTTGAGAAATGGCTCGGTGGAACGGGTGTTGCAACCCAGCTTCTCAGAGAGGAGATGAGAAAAGATGCCGATCCCCTGAGCGAGGAGAATGTGATAGTATTTGCGGTGGGTCCCCTCACTCCGGCTTATCCATTTGCTTCAAAAACCGTTGCAATGTTCAGAAGTCCTCTTACCGGAAATCTCGGAGAGAGTCATGCCGGAGGGAGGACAGCTGCAAGCATTGCAAACGCCGGATACGGGGCAATTGTGATTAAGGGCAAGAGTGAGAAGCCAATTTATGTTGTGGTTGATGGAGACAGGGTTTATTTCCGGGATGGCAGGGTTATCTGGGGAATATCGGATTCTCTGATAACAGGGAGGATAATAGCAGAAAGGGAGGGTGGAAGGGGTCTGAGAACGATAATGAGGATTGGTGGAGCCGGAGAGAGACTTGTGAGATATGCATGCGTCACAACCGAAACATACAGACACTTCGGAAGGCTCGGTCTCGGTGCTGTCTTCGGGAGCAAGAAACTGAAGGCTCTCGTGATAATGGGCAGAGGAAGGGAGAGGCCGAAGAAGGCGAAGGAATACAGAGAGGTTTACAGGGAGATTTTCGAGAAGGCTGTTGCTTCAGATGTTATGAGCAAATATCATCTGCTCGGAACAGCGGAAAACGTTCTTCCTCTCAATGAGATGGGTGCCCTTCCAACGAGAAACTTGACCTCGGGAAGATTTGAGGGAGCTGAAGAAATAAGCGGTGAGGCTCTGGCTCAGTGGCATCTCGGGAGAAGGATTGCATGCAATCACTGCCCAACTGCATGCATTCACATAGCTGTTCTCAAAGAGCCGTATGAGGACGAGCCATACTTCATGAAGACGAAGATGATCTCATATGATTACGAGCCCATCTATTCTCTGGGTTCGATGCTCGGGATAGGGAACAGAGAAGACCTGCTGAGGCTGATTCACAGAGTCGAGCTCTACGGTCTCGATGCCATGAGCACAGGAGTCTGCCTGGCATGGGCAACCGAGGCTCTGAGCAGAGGAATCATCTCGGAGAAGGAGACAGTTGTTCCTTTGAGGTTTTCTGACGCCGGGAATTATCTGAGAGCAATAGATTTCATTGTTGAGCAGCCAAATGAGTTTTACAGTGCTCTTGCAAAAGGAGTCAGAGCTGCATCTTCAATTTACGGAGGAGAGGATTTTGCACTTCACTTCTGCGGAAATGAGATGCCGGGCTATCACACAGGATATGGAGCCCATCTCGGATATCTGTTCGGACTGAGGCACAGCCATCTTGATTCAGCCGGATACAGCATTGACCAGAAAGTCAAGGAGTATACGCCGGAGACTCTCGTCGATATGCTTGTGAAAGAGGAGAGCTGGAGGCAGATTCTCTCAAGTCTTGTGGTGTGCTTCTTCTCAAGAGGAATTTACACTCCAGATGTTGTCTCCAGAGCTCTCGATGCTCTGGGAATTGAGATCAGCGAGGAGGAGCTGAAGAAGAGAGGAGAGGAGATATACAGAGAGAAGTTAAAGCTTAAGAAGGAGCTGGGATTCAGCAAAGAACTCATGAAGATTCCGAGAAGAGTTCTTGAGACACCCTCGATGAGAGGAGAGCTGAAAGATGAGTTCTTCCAGAAGGCTATCGATTACTATGTTGAGAGGTATTTCCGAGATGACTGAGAAGAGCTGAGAGGATTTCGCTGAAGAGCCTCTCCCTGTTATCAGCAGTGAGAGTAAAGAGAAGAACATCCTCCCTTCCCTTTATTTCTCCTATGAAACCTCTGCTGGATTTCTCATGAACCGCAGCCAGAAGAGGCTTCTCTGAACTGAGAGCTTTCAGAACATATCTTCTGAAGACATCACTCAGAACCTCCATCGGAGCTATTTCATCAATCACAATGAGATCCGCTTCATTCAGAGCTCTCTCTATTGCTCTTCTGCTCATCTCATCAACATTTCTGACGTTCACTCCGTATTTTCCAACTTTCGGACCTTTTTCGCTGATGTGCGAGAGAATCCTCGATTCTCCGCTCATCAGGTCAACAATCATGAAGCCGACTCTTCTTCCCCTCTCCCGAATCTCGGGGCAGCAGATTCCTCCAGCTCTGAACCCTCTCGCTCTCAGCTCTTCAACAATTCTGGAGATGAGGGTTGTCTTGCCGCATCCGGGTTTTCCGGTGATTAAAATGTTCATGAGCGTCAGCTGAATTTTCCCCATTTTGATATTATTTGCTTTCTGAAGGAGGCTGCAAAGATATGTTGAGCAGCAGAAATCAGAATAAAATGATAGCCCGGGGCGGATTCGAACCGCCGTCGCGGGATCCAGAGTCCCGCATGATTGACCGCTACACCACCGGGCTTCAGAAGAAATTCTCCCTGCATGATTTTAAAACTTTTCCACAAGATTTATCATTTTTAAAAGTGATGATATTTCGATGAGGCTTGAGGAGCTCAGAATTGAGTTTGCGAAACCGATATGCATATGCAGATCATGCCCGTCTTATCCGAAAGATGGAGTTGCATTCTGCAGAGCCGGAAAGAGTGAGAGAGAGGTGGAGAAGGTTTACTGCATATGTTACAGATGCTGGATTTACAGAACAGAGGGTCTTGAAGGAGAGTTCTTCTGCATTCACGGAAAGGCAAAAGAAGACATCTGGGACAAAATCAGAAAAAAGAGAGAGGATTAAATTATTTTCTTCTGGATCATGAGTTCTGCGTTCAAAACCGATGCACCCGCTGCTCCCCTGATTGTGTTGTGAGAGAGGCACATGTAGCGGATTCCCTCTCTTACCCTTCCCACTGTCACGCTCATTCCGTTTCCTGCATTTCTGTCCAGTCTCGTCTGAGGTCTGTCCGGCTCCTCCCTCACGATTATCGGATGCTCCGGAGCAGTTGGAGTGTCGAGACCTCTGAAGTTTCTGAAAGCTCTCTTCACATCTTCAGGTGATGGATTGTCATGCATTCTTGCGAAGACCGCTTCCAGATGCCCGTCTATGACCGGAACTCTGTTGCACGAAGCCAGAATGTCAAGCTCGGCAAATTTAACCCTCTCCCCATCAAATTCTCCGAGAAGTTTCTTTGTCTCGGTCTCGATTTTCTCCTCTTCCTTGGCTATGAATGGTATGATGTTGTCGAGAATTGCCATTGATGGAACTCCCTCGTATCCGGCACCGCTGACTGCCTGCATGGTCACGACTCTGACCTCATAGAGACCGAAATCCATGAGGGGCTTGAGGGTTATCACGAGACCGATGGTGGAGCAGTTTGGATTCGTAACTATGAGACCATCCCACTTTCTCTTCTTTCTCTGCACATCAATGAGACCGAGGTGATCGGGATTGACCTCCGGGATGATCAGAGGAACATCTTCCTCCATTCTGTAAGCCGAGGCATTGCTCGCAACAACAAAGCCACTCTCGGCAAACTTTGGCTCTATTATTTTTGCCTCATCACTCGGAAGAGCAGAGAAAACAATGTCGCAGTCCATTTTCTTCGGGTCTGGTGGAAGAAGTTCCAGTTCTGCAACTTCCTCTGGAAGAGGTGTTTCAAGCCTCCAGACTGCTCCTTCGCTGTATTTTTTCCCCACGTTCCTTTCGGAAGCGGAAACAGCGGTTATTTCAAACCACGGATGGGAGGAGAGAATCTGTATGAACCTCTGACCAACCGCTCCTGTCGCTCCGAGAATGCCGGCTCTGTATCTCATAACCCCTCACACAGATATTGCCCCTTCCGGACATGCATCAACACAGCTTCCGCATTCCACACAGGCGTCCTCATCCACGACTGCCTTCTCGTTCTCAATCGTAATTGCACCCACCGGACAGGCTTCTGCACATTCTCCGCATCCCTTACATTTTTCAACATCCACAACAGCTGGCATGCAACCCGACCTCCATTTTTTTATCCGACTTTAAATTCCCCAACCATTATTTTTAGTTTTCCCTTCCATCATCCCAAGTTCTTCATTCACACCATTCCAAAATGATGGGCGAAAGCTGCAACTTTCTTTCACAGAACAAAAAAGAAAATGTTATATAATGGTAGGAGAAATGAGGGAATGAGGTAACCCAGACCCCCAGACAGAAGAGGGTTACCACCCTCAAACCAATTTTTTAAAAATCTTTGCTGTTTTCAGAGCTCATATACTGTTAGATTTCCTTTCTGATAGATTTGAGTCAAATTGAGTGGAAATTCCCGGAAAATTTCCCTTTCCCTTTCTCCAAAAATGATGTATTTCACAGAGTACTCCTTCATCAGTGTTGTGTTGCCGCGATACATCTCAAGAATGTCACTCTGCCTCTTTTCAACCGCATCCCACCCCCTCCACATTATTTCGTGACCTCTCCACCCGAGAACGGATGGATATCCAGTAAGGGTGGAAAACTGAGAGGAATATGTGTATGAATCTCCATAAAGTTCGAGAATTACTCCCCTTTCCCTTTCTTTCAGAATTTCCGCCGCTTCAATGTCAGCTGGATGATGCCTCTTCAGCTCTTCGAGACCATCGAGAGTTATCTCATCGCATCTGAGAGCCTTTTCAGAAATTCCCACGATGAGGAAGGAGGAGGATAGCAGAAGAGGGATGAAGATTGCTGAGAGCTCTCTCTTTCCAAAATTGCTGATGAATTTCGAGGCAGGTATGCTCCACAGAATCCAGTTCTGAAGCCCGAGCTTGAAAACCGTGTTCATCCTTTCATAGGGATAGCTCAGAGGATCATCAATATAGAAGAGCTCAAAGAAGATTGAAATGAGGATTCCTCCGAGAATCAGGATGTTCTCGAAATTTTCCTGTTCCCTCAACAGCGGAGGAAGGAGAGGTATGAGGATTGCAAGCACATGAAATCCTGAAAAGAGGAGGAGAATTGAAAGAGGAATGATGAGGACATCGGATTTCCTGAACTTTCTCAGAATTCCGAGATAGATGATGAGGAGAAGGAGACCGAGAAAGAGGAAATAGCTGAACAGATCAGTCCTCTCGGAAACTGTTCCAAGAGATCTCTCAAAAAATGAGGTTTTAAACGGCAGAAAAATCATGAGAGGAAGGGGGAGCAGGAGAATTTTCCTGAACTCTCTGTTTAGAAGAAGGATGAGGAAGGAGAGGAAAATGTAGGTGGGAAATTCCCAGGTATTGAGGAGAATGAAGGAGTTCAGGAGAATGAGCAGGAGAATGAATGATTCGGTGGATTTCCTCTCCTTCAGCTCATACAGAAGAATTGCTGCGAGAAGCTGAAATGGTATTGAGATCATGTGAGGGTGAAGGTCTGCATGAAGAAATGAGAAGGCTGGAAACTCATTTATTGTTCCGGGAATTATTCTTGAGAATCCCCAGTAATTTGGAGAGAGCTTGAGAGAACCGGCGAAGCAGATGAAATAGAGCAGAGAGATTCCTCCAAATCTCTTCGACGAGAGTCTCTCACCGAACTCATATGCCATCGACGCGGTTATAGCGGGAACTGTTGCCGTGGCGAGATTGAAGCCTATTTCTGGAGGTATGTCGAGGAGCTTTATCAGAGATCCAAAGAGAATGTATCCGAGATAATAGTAATTTATCTCGGCTCCGCTGAACCAGACATCCTCAAGCGGGAGCTTCTCTGTCCTCAAAACCGAGTTAAGAATTGCGAACTCCATGAACTTCTCTCCACCGGTGTGGAGAATCTCGGGTGAGAGAGCTCTGAGGAACAGGAAAAAGAGGAAGGCTGAAATGAAGAGGAGCTCAAGTTTGAGAAACCTTCTCATCTCGATCTTAAAATTTCCGGAGAGGCTCAGGGACAGGAGAGCTACGAGGAGGAACGAGAGGAGGATGGTCGAGATGGAGAACTCAACTCTTCCGAGATACCAGAGGAGAGAGGAGAAAAGAATCATTGAGAGAGCTTTCGAGATTGAGTAGAAATTGAGATTTAGTGCCACCGGAAGAGAGATTGCACTTAGAATTTCGAGAAGGAGGAGCCACAGAAGGACGCAGACAATCTCATCTGGACTCAACTGACCTGACACCCTCCTTCAAAGAGCTGATGCTGATTCCGAAGTGCTTCAGGGAGAGAGCACCGAAAAACAAGGTTATGAGATTTTTCAGAGCATGATCGACGAGAGCAACCGTGAAGGAGATTTCAACAGGGACTCCTCCAGATGATAGAATTGCGGTCACTCCGGCTTCATAGGTGCCTATCCCTCCCGGAGTCAGAGGAAATGCCTTTATCAGATTTCCGATTGAGATTGAGAGGAGGACGAGCAGAAAAGGTGCTCTGAAAAGAGGAAGGATGAGAGCATAGCATACCGAGGCTTCCACAAGCCAGAGAAGGATGGAGAATATGAGAATCGGGAAAATTGCCGAGATTCTGAATGTTTCTCTGGTTTCCTCGAAGAGTTTCTGGAGATGGACTGATATTCTTGAAGTTCCCGAGAATTGAAGGATGAAAAGGAGGATCACAAGGAAGATCACGAGCACGGAGATTATCAGAGGGATGGAATTCAGTCCTGCGAGAGACAGGTCGAGCAGAATAACTGAGAGAAGTCCGAGAAGAGAGATTGAAAGCAGATCGAATAATCTTTCGGAGATGAGGGAAGAGAGAGAGCTCACCACGGATACATCCTGATCTCTCCTGAGAAGATAGACTCTTGAGAGATCTCCCAGCCTTCCGGGAAGAACTATGTTCAGGGACTGAGAGAGAAATATGAGATTTGCAGAGGTCCCGAGAGATATTTCATGTCCCATCCTGCGGAGAATGAGAGAATATCTGAGAGATCTGAAAAACCATGAGAGGAGATAAAGCAACGAAGCTGTCGCAATGGAGAGGAGACTCATCCTCATGATGGAATTTAAAATATCCTGAAAGCCGGAAAAGAAGACGAGAGCTGCGAGAAGGAGGATTGCAGTGAGAATCGCTCCTGCACCCCATCTGCCCTCCATCTTCATCAGTTCAATTCTGAGAAGAAGTGCGGAGAGACCCATCTCAAGGG
Organism: Candidatus Mnemosynella bozhongmuii; assembly: GCA_014361165.1. GTDB lineage: Archaea > Halobacteriota > Archaeoglobi > Mnemosynellales > Mnemosynellaceae > Mnemosynella > Mnemosynella bozhongmuii. The sequence continues at coordinate 3,108 of JACIWD010000083.1, read as the reverse complement.
AATCTCTGAGAAATCTCACCTTGGTTCCTTCCTTTTCAACCCATGAGACCGGAATTTCAGCAATTTTCAGACCGTTTCTCTGGGCTCTCACGAGAACTTCTGTGTCCCAGAACCACCCGTTATCCCTGACCTCATCGAGAATTTTGAGAATTTTCTCCCTTCTGAAAGCCTTGAAACCGCACTGATGATCCCTGACCTTCGATTTCAGAATCATTCTGACCCATAAATTGTAGAAGAAGCTCAGAGTCCTTCTCAAAAAAGTTCTTCTTGCAAGAGGGCTCTTTCTTGAGCCAACCACTATGTCATATCCCTCTTCCATCAACCTCAGGACATCGGAGATGTGCGAGAGATCGGTGGCAAGGTCTGCGTCCATGTAGAGCAGAATTTCTCCCTGAGAGGCTCTGAAGGCTCTTTCAAGTGCCCTCCCTCTTCCCAGCCTTTCATCTGAGTGAAGCACTCTGACCTCGTCGTATATCTCTGAGAGTTCAAGAGCTATCTCATAAGTTCTGTCCCGGCTTCCGTCCTCTGCAATGATGATCTCATAATCAACCTTTAGCTCCTTCAGCTTCTCACGCGTCTTCTCGACAGCATTCCTTATGTTTTTCTCCTCGTTGTGAGCTGGAAGAACAACGGAAAGTTTCTTCATCTCATCAGCTCCGCGGCTTTCTTTCCTGCTGAGATCGAACCATTCATGCTCCTCTCCGGATAATTGTCCTCGGAGAACATTCCCGCGTAATAAATTCCGTTTTTCTCATAAGGCATCAACTTTCCAAGATAGCCGGTCTCATAGACCGGAGCCGTCTGATTCGAGTTCTCTATCCCGATGATGCTCATTTTCTTAACCCCAAAATTCCTCTCAACAAATTTTCTCACGATGTCCTCAGAGAGATCATGCGTGTAGGAGACGAGATAGCTGAGATGGCATCCGTATTCTTCGGGAGAGACCATGTTTGTGTGCTCTATCACAGCTCCCACAGGAGAGCTTCCGTAAACATTCAGCCAGTATATCTCCTCCATAAGGGGCTCATCTGTTGCTATGAGAGCACACGAGGTTCTCTGCCATCTGACTCGGCTTATCAGTTCAGGTGCGGTTATCAGAAGATTTCTGCACTCAAAGCTTCCCTCCGAGGTTCTGACAACCTTTTTCTCTCCAGAACTCTCAAATTTCATTACCCGGACTCCGGTGATGAGCTCTCCGTCTGTTCTGTCAAGAAGAGCCTCAACGAGCACGGAGAATCCTCCTTTAAGATATCCAACTCTCTCTCCTCTGAGAGTCCTCGAGGACCTCATTCCCACCCTTCCTATGACCCATGAAGCAGAGATTCTGTCTGAATCCTCTCCGAACTTCTTCTCAATCATGGGTCTGAAGAATTTCTCATAGAGTCCTTCTCCACATTTCTCGATGAGCCAGCTCCTCGCACTTACCTCATCCATCTCCTTTAGAAGAGACCTCTCCTTCATCATCCTCCTGCATTCTCTTGTGAAGAGAGCAAGCCTGAGCTTCTCTCTGAGAGAGAGATGCGGGTATCTCAGAATCTCAAGCGGCGTGTTCACGGGATGAATTCTCCCATTCACAAAAAATCCTGTCTTCACCTCATACCAGCGAACTCTGCTGGTCAGCTTCAGATCTCTGAAAAGGGATAAAAGCTCAACATCAAACTCAAAGAAATGGTGATAGAATTTCTCGACGTTCAGAGATTTATAAGATTTGAGGAGACCTCCGGGTTCGGAGGATTTCTCAAGAATTAGAGGTCTCTCGAGCTTCAGAGATGCACTCAAACCGCTCAGTCCTGCTCCGATGATGATTGTTGTCATGCTCCCGACCTCTTGTAAAGATGCAACCAGAGAGCTCCGGGTTCTCCCATACCCTCGCGATTCAGCAGATAGGAGGGGAGATCTTCAACTCTTGGCTCGGGAATCCACCATTCCCTCAATCTGAAATCCCTCACCTTCTCGTATCCTGCAATTTCCATTTCTTCCTTCGCTATAATATAATCTGCGTCAACGCTCCGGGGCACCGTTCTGCTCCAGTAGGAGACCCTCTCGTCTCTGAGATACCAGGGAAACGGCCAGTAGTCATCCGAGATGATTGCTATTTTCTTGCCCTTCACCTCCTTCACAACCTCGGGCACATCAACCGATGTCTGAACATAAACCAGAGGCTCTTTTGGATTGGCCGGATGAACATAATTCACGAGGACTGAGGAGTAGAGGGTGTAGGAGAGGAGGATGATGAAGATCAGCAAAAAGGATTTCCTGAGGGATGCTCTGGTGAGGAACTCAAATGCTATGAAGATGGCGGGAAGAAGTATGTGAATCGAGAGCCACGGAACTTTCTCTCCGAGATAGGAGTAAATCAGAAAGGATGAGAGGAACCAGTAGATGAAGAAGAGCATCCTCTCATCTCTTTCTCTGTAGAAATGGATGCATCCGAGAATTGAGAAGATGAGGACAGGAGATTCATAGAGGAGAATGATCGGGAAGTAGAAATAGAAGGGTCCTCCGAGTCTCTGAATTCTGTGCATCTCGAACCAGTGAGAGAGAGAATCCGGAATGGCTGTGATGGCTCTCTCTGGATGAGCGAGAAATGAGGAGAAGAAGAGGAAATATATGAGGAGAGCTGGAAGAAGGGAGATTGCAATGAGTTTTCCGTTCTCCCTGACCCATCGAAGAACCTCCAAGGGATATCTGAGAAGAAGGAAGGATATGAAGATGAAAAGAGTTATCAGGGCGTTCTCCTTTGTGCAGATGGAGAGAGAGACCACCGAGAAGAGTGCGGGAATGAGAATTCTGTTTCCCCTCTCAAGATATTCGGTTGCAAGGAAATAAATCAGGAGTGTCCAGAAGGCCATTATGATGTCATTTCTCAGAAATCTTGAGTAGTAAAGAAAAACCGGAGATATGGAGAGATAGAGGGAGATGAGGGCTTTTGTTCTCCACTCCATCCTCATCAGAAGAACGAGAGCTATCAGAAGGATTCCGAAGATGACAGGAAGAATTCTCGCCGTGAAATCAGATGTTCCGAAGATTTTGAAAATGAGATTTGTTGAGTAATAAAGAAAGGGTCCGTGGTAGGCGGGATCATAGACATAGTTCTCGATGTGGAGA
>JACIWD010000082.1 GCA_014361165.1 Candidatus Mnemosynella bozhongmuii | reverse complement strand
TTCCGGAGTGATTTTTGCCGCAATCTTCAGAAATGGGGATGTGATAATTCCGAGAGGGGATGATGAGATAAAGAAAGGGGACAGACTCATCATTCTCGGAAATTCTGAAGCGATTGAGAAGCTCAGAGAGGATTTGAAAGTGAAAGAAAGGAGGATGAAGGTCGTAATAGCCGGAGGAGGGGTTGCAGGAGAGCATCTTGCAAGAATTCTTGAGAAGAGTCATGATGTGAAGATATTCGACATAGATAAAAACAGATGTGAGATCCTCTCAAAAAAGCTGAGCTCTTCTCTCATAATCTGCGCGGATGTAACCGATCCTTCAGTTTTTGAAGAGGAAAACATAGGAAGTGCAGACGCTCTTGTTGCAGTTACAGACAACGATGAGAAGAACCTTCTTGTTACGCTTCTCGCAAAGGAGTATGGAGTTCAGAAGACAATTGCAAGGGTGAGCAGATCGGAATATCTTCCGATCTTCACAAAGCTCGGAATTTCAAAGGTCATCAGTCCGAGAATTGCAACCGCTGAGGAAGTTGTGAGGATGATAAGAAGGGGAAATGTTGAGAAGAGCATGATTCTGGAGGGAGGAAAAGCTGAGCTTCTCGAAATTACCGTTCCCGAGAACTCTCCGATTTCGGAGAGGCTCCTTAAAGATCTCAATCTCCCGAGAGGCATCCTCATTGCTGCAGTAATCAGGGGAGATCACGTCATAATTCCGAAGGGTGATGACTATCTGCAGCCGGGAGATCGCGCAGTAATATTGTTGAAGACTGAACTCTCATCAAAGCTTGAGAAACTCCTGGGAAGATAACATGCTCAGACCAAGAGTAATCCTCGGCCTTCTCGGATCTCTCATCGGAATAGAGGGAGCTCTTTTGCTCCTTCCCTCCATCACGGCAATCATCTACAGAGAATCACCTCTTCCCTTCATTCTCCCATCCCTTCTCTGCCTTCTCTTAGCTCTGCTGATAAGGACGTTCGTGAAGGAGGAAGGGGAGGAAATATATCTCAGAGAGTCCTTCCTTCTTGTTTCTGCTGGATGGACTCTCTTCTCAATTCTTGGAGCCCTTCCATATCTCTTCTACAATTTCTCCTTCATAGATGCCCTCTTTGAGAGCACCTCGGGATTCACAACAACCGGGGCAACAATAATAGAGGACATCGAAGCACAGCCCAGAAGCCTTCTGTTCTGGAGGAGCCTCACTCAGTGGGTAGGAGGAATGGGAATCATTGTCCTCTTCATAGCAATCTTTCCCAGGCTCTCGGTGGGAGGAAGGCAGCTGTTCTCAGCGGAGGTTCCGGGCCCCTCTTACGAGAAGTTTAAACCAAGGATAAGGGAAACAGCGAAGAGTCTCTGGATAGTTTATGTTATTCTCTCCGCAGCCGAGTTCGTTCTTCTCCTTCTTTTCGGCATGAATCCCTATGAGGCTCTTCTTCACACCTTCAGCACGATGTCTACCGGAGGATTCTCTCCACTGTCTTCAAGCATCGGTGCCTATTCTCCCGTCCTTCAGCTCATCATCATCATCTTCATGATAATCGCGGGTGCAAACTTCGTTCTCCACTACAGAGCTCTCATGAACTCAAGATTTGAATATCACAGAGATGAGGAGTTCAGAGCTTATTTTGTTCTAATCATCCTCTCCACACTCCTCGTTTCCATCATTCTATCCTCCTCCGGAGTATCTCTTCTAAGAGCACTTCTGTTATCATCTTTTCAGGTTGTCTCCATTATGACGACCACCGGATTCACAACAGCGAATTTCGATTCATGGCCGAATGGTGCAAGGATGATTCTCTTTCTTCTCATGTTCATCGGCGGATCTGCCGGTTCGACGGCAGGAGCTCTCAAGGTTGTGAGATTCACGGCAATTTTGAAATATGCTCTCAACGAAATTAGAAGAGGAATTCACCCGAAAGGAGTCTTCTCAATAAGGATTGGTGGAAATGTTGTGAGCGAAACAGTCATGAGCTCTGTTTTGAGCGTCTTCATCCTCTATTTACTCCTCTTTGCAATCTCTTCGACAATCCTCTCAATTCTCGGATATGATCTCGTTACAAGTCTCTCGGCTGTTGCTGCATGCCTCGGAAATGTGGGTCCGGGTCTCGGTCTCGTCGGTCCATCAGAAAGCTATGCATTCCTCCATCCTCTCGCCAAGCTTCTCCTGAGTTTCTGCATGATTGCGGGAAGACTTGAAGTTCTCCCGATTCTCATTCTTTTCTCTCCGAAATTCTGGAAGGATTGAGCAAATGTTTTTATGAGGGTAGGCCAAGAGAGAAAATCATGAAGGTAAAGGAGCCTCTGATTCTGATAAATTTCAAAACATATCTTGAGGCAACAGGAGAGAGAGCTGTAAGGCTGGCAAAATATGCGGAAGAGCTCAGCGAAGAGTTTGATGTTTCCATTGCAGTTGCTCCTCAGTTTGCGGATCTTTTCAGAGTCTCTCAGGAGGTCTCCATTCCTGTGTTCTCGCAGCACATAGATGCAATTGAGCCCGGAAGCCATACTGGAAGCATTCTTCCAGAGAGCGTGAAGGAGAGCGGAGCGGTCGGAACTCTCATAAATCACTCTGAAAAGAGGCTGACTCTCGCAGATATTGAATTCTGCGTGAGGAGAGCTCATGAGCTCGGTCTTCTGACAGTTGTCTGCACGAACAACATAAAGACGACTGAGGCAGCATCAGCACTTGAGCCTCATTATGTTGCGATTGAGCCTCCTGAGCTGATAGGAACCGGAATTCCTGTTTCCAGAGCAGATCCAGAGGTTGTGAGGGGCTCTGTCGAGGCAGTCAGGAGAATCTCTGAGAATGTGAGGGTTCTCTGCGGAGCAGGAATTTCAAAGGGGGAAGATGTGAAGGCAGCTCTTGAACTCGGAACTTCCGGAGTTCTGCTCGCTTCCGGAGTCGTCAAGGCAAAGGATCAGAGAGAAGCTCTCAGAGAACTCCTGAACTTCCTCTGAGAAGGGAAACTCTTTTTATCTCTCCCCTCTCTCCGTCAACTTTCAGAGCCTCGGGTGAGAGAACCGGAAGCTCTCCACCTTTAAGGCACCTGATTGTCTCTGATGCCTGCAGAAGTCTTATCATCCCGTACTCAAGAGCCGAGGAGACTCTTTCCGAGAACTGAAGCTCCTCGTAGCTCAATCCTTCAGGCAAATGAACCGTGACTTCAGGTTCTGTGACGTAGGGTATTCCGAGCCTCTTTGCCATTTTTGCTCCCTCCTCTCTGAATCCGCAGTCAATCAAAATATCGCAGGATTTCGAAGCTTCAACAATGTCTTCAAACACCCTGACTCTTTCAGGTTTGCTGAAGCAGAAACTCTCAAGGGTCTCGCCTATCATGCTCTCCGGAATCAGGGGGTCAATTTTTGACTCTTCAACACTCACCCTTTCGCTTGCAACCCTGATCTCTTCTATTCCGCTTCTGAGCAGAAGTTCAACCAGCAGAGCGGAATTCCCGAGGACTCCGACGGTGTATTTCTTTAAATAACATCCTCCTCTCATCTCTTTACACCCGCTTTCAGGAGTTTTATAACATCATGCTTCGTGATTATTCCGATTATCCTGTCTCCTTCTGTCACGAGAACAGCGGGATTGAACTCAAGAAGGGATGCCACGGATTCTATCTTCTCATTCTTCGAAACCGTGGGAAATGGCTCCTCTGCATATTCGATGACCTTTTTTGCCGATATCTTTTTGATGTCTTCAGAAAGCATGAGCTGAACAAGTCTGTTTTCTGTGATGCTTCCAATGCATCTGGAGCTCTCTATGATCGGAAGCTGTGAGATTTCGTGTTCTTCCATCAGCTTCGCAGCCTTCTCAACAGGGTCATCAGGTTTGAGGTGGATGACGGGAGAGCTCATTATGTCCTTTGCGTGAAGCCTCTCTGATTCGAATTCCATGAGAGCTCTCACAATTCTGTAGTACGTTGAGAGCTTGGGATCTATGTCACCTGATTCTATCCTCGCAATTAAGGGCTGACTCACGCCTGCCTTTTCAGCCAGCTCCTTCTGAGTCAGCCCGAGCTGAAGTCTCCACTTCTTCAGATCTCTCGGCAGCGGAAGCATCATCACAATTACTCTGAGTAATAATGGTAAATATATTTATCCTCCTCTCCCACATTTTCCTCTGTGAAGCTCAGAGATCTGTTCATCAAGAGAACACCCTATGAACTCCTCTCTGCTCTGAACTCTCTTGAATTCACCTATCCCTCTTTTCTCGCAAGAAAAATAAACTGCTCATTCTTCCACACTGCAGATCTCCTGAGGAAATTTGAGGATGCAGGCCTTGTGAGAGTTGAGAAAAATGGTGTTGCGATAACCGAAAAAGGAAAAAGGGTTTTCGAAGTTCTGAGAAATATTGAAGAAATTGAGAATGAGGAGAACGCATCTCTGAGATTCATAAAAAGAACGATCATGAGAATCCGTTCTGAGGAGTCAGAAGAGAAAAGGAAGATGCTTCTTGGATTTTTGAAGAGAGAATTGATGGGAATTGATGAGGAGATGAGAAGGGAAATAGAGAGGGAGCTCGGCTCAGAGGGATTCCGGATCATTTTTCAGAACCGCTGACCACCACCATCTTGCCATATCCACGAGATCCTTGCTGAACATTCCCGAAAGGTGATACTCTCCACCTCTTATTGAGATGAGGCCTCCTCCGAGAAGCTTGTTCCTCATGGAATAAAAGGAGCTTCTGTCCATCTCAAGCTCTTTCATAATTTTCTCCCAGTCACTCGTTCTCAGAGGTCTCCCCTTTTCCTCGGCTTCTGCAATCATCATTATGAACTTCTTCCCCTTCATTGCTGTTCTCTCCTCTCTGAAAATCCTCCTCATGAGCTCGTAAAATGGATCGATGGACTGGGTTATCCTTCCCGAAGATGTCCCCCTCACTATTATGCTTGTTGAAGTTTTTTTCGCATCCTTAACCTTCATCCAATTCTTCATTAGTTGGGAGAATCTTTTTAATCATTTCCCTCAGCAAAGGAAGGATTTTTAAGTTTCCCATTCCATTCTCTAAGAGATGAGCTATGAATATATTGAGCACACCGCGGACGTGGGCTTCACTGTCAGAGCAAACTCACTGGAGGAGCTCTTCCAAGAGTCCGCAGAGGCTCTGATAAATATCATGACCCCGGTCAGCAAAATTAAGTGCGTTGAGAAGAGAGTCATTGAACTCGAAGCGGAAACTCTCGAGGATCTACTTTACGATTTTCTTTCGGAGTTTCTCTATCTTCTCGATTCGGAAAAAATGGTGTTCGGCAAGTTCAGAGTCAGGATTCAGCAGGAAGATTCGCTGAAACTTTCAGCCGAGGTCTGCGGCGAGAAAGTTGATCCGGAGAGACATGTGTTTGAATCCTATGTGAAGGCAATAACATATCATGATCTGACAGTAAGAAAAGAACCCGATGGGTGGTTCGCAAAGGTTGTAGTTGATATTTGAGGAGGTGAGAAAATGCTGAAGAGGGTTGACAAATACATATGGGAGATTCCCAGGGATTACAAGCCCGGGATGAGAGTTCCCGGAAGGATTTTCGTTTCGGAGAAGATGCTGAAAGAAGTTGATCAGGGGGCAATCGAACAAACAGCCAATGTGGCAACTCTTCCGGGAATCAGAAAATATTCGATGGCCATGCCCGATGTTCATCAGGGTTATGGATTTCCAATCGGAGGGGTTGCCGCTTTCGGAGAGGAGGATGGAGTCATCAGTCCCGGAGGAGTCGGTTTTGACATAAACTGCGGAGTGAGACTCATAAGGAGCAATTTAACGAGAAAGGATGTTGAGGGAAAAATCAGGGATCTTGTGGATCTTCTTTTCCGTGAGATTCCTTCAGGAGTGGGTTCTGAGAGCAGAATAAGGCTTTCGAGAAGTGATTTCGAGGAGATATTCCACAGAGGAGTCAGGTGGGCAGTCGATAACGGTTATGGCGTTGAGAGGGATATCGAATTCTGCGAGGAAAACGGGAGCATGAAGGGTGCAAAGAGCTCCGCAATAAGTCAGAAAGCAATGGAAAGAGGAAGACAGCAGCTCGGAACCCTTGGAAGCGGAAATCACTTCCTGGAAGTTCAGTATGTGGCCGAAATCTATGATGAGGAGGCTGCAAAGAAATTCGGACTCTTTAAAGATCAGATCGTCGTCATGGTTCACTGCGGTTCGCGCGGATTCGGACATCAGGTCTGCACGGATCATCTGAGAGTTCTTGAAAGAGCATCGAGAAAATACGGAATTCATCTGCCTGATAAGCAGCTTGCCTGTGCTCCCATTGGTTCTGAGGAGGCTGAGAACTATTTCGGTGCAATGGTTGCAGCAGCGAACTATGCCTGGACGAACAGACAGCTCATAACTCACTGGGTCAGGGAGAGCTTCAAGAAGTTCTTTGGCATGAGCGATGAGGATCTCGGGATGGATCTCGTTTATGATGTTGCTCACAATGTTGCGAAGAGAGAAGTGCACGACGGCGAGGTTGTTTATGTGCACAGAAAGGGGGCAACCCGTGCCTTCGGACCGGGGCACGAGGAAATCCCGAGAGAATACAGAAGCGTTGGACAGCCGGTGATCATACCCGGAAGCATGGGAACACCGTCATTTGTGCTCAGAGGAACCGAAAAGGCAATGGAAATGACCTTCGGTTCAACATGCCATGGAGCAGGAAGGGTTATGAGCAGGGAGAGGGCAAAGAGGACATACAGAGGTGAGAGAGTCAGAGAAGAGCTTTTGAGAGCCGGAATTTACGTTAGAGCGACTTCAGGGGCGGTAATAGCCGAGGAGGCTCCGGGAGTATATAAATCCAGCGAGGAGGTTGTTGATGTTGTTCACAATGTCGGAATCTCGCTGAAGGTTGCCAAGATGCTCCCGCTCGGAGTTGCGAAGGGATGAGAAAGGAGATCATCTCCTATCTTTCCATCTTCCTTCTTGGAGTTCTCACTGGTGCTGTGTTTTTTCATCCTCTTTCAGAATCCAGCCCGGGGATTTTGGAGGGAAGGGAGGCAGAGGCAAATATTGTTGCGGTCAGTTCGCTTGAGGATGTTGGAGTGATGGGGAAGGTGAGAGTTCAGATTCTCCCGGGAGAGGGAAGGGTTCTCATAAGCACAAATCCGTTTGTTGAACCGGACACTCAGTATTCTGCAGAAACTGCTGTTAAGGTCGCCTCAAAAATCACGGGAGTGGACTTTTCTGATTACGACATCATATTTGATTTCAGAATCAATGGAACCGTCCTCGGAGGCCCGTCAGCCGGGGCTGCGATGACAGTCGCGCTGATAGCAGCTGTTGAGAATTCAAGCGTCAGAGAGGATGCGGTGATAACAGGAACGATTGAAGAAGATGGAAAAATCGGAGAGGTTGGCGGAATTCTTGAAAAGGCTCAGGCTGCAGCTCAGAGCGGAATGAAGCTCTTTCTCCTACCTGAAGGTCAGTCCCAGATAAAATACTATGAGAAGATTGTGAAGGAGAGAAGAGTGGGAGAAATCACTTTCTACGAGATTCACTATGTTCCCTCTTACCTGAATCTCTCCGAATACATGAGCTCCTACGGTCTTCAGGTGGTGGAAGTCTCGGACATCAGAGAAGCTCTTTATTATCTTCTGGAGAAATCGGGATGAGGAGAGTTCTTGTCATTCCTTCATCTCTCACGGCTGAAACGAGGGATGAAAAGCTGAAAACCTACAAGGTCTCTCAGGTTGCAAGAGCTGCAGCAATCTTTGAGGTCACAGATATTATTATATACAGGGACTTACAGTATGATGACAGCACCTTTCTGAAAACGGTGCTGGAATACGCCGAGACCCCGCAGTATCTGAGGAAGTATCTCTTCAAAAAGAGAAGAGAGCTCCGTTATGCGGGGATAATACCTCCGCTGAGGACATATCATCACCCTCTTAAGAATGAGTGGAGAGAATACCGGGAAGGGGTCGTCATAAGAAAAGAGTCTGACGACCGCGTATGGGTCGATGTCGGTCTCGACAGCCCATCACTCGCAAAAGGAAGAGCAAAGGTGGGTGAACGCGTGACAGTCAGGTTTGAGGAAGAAGGAAGACTCGAAGGTGAGATCGTAAGAGATGCACCGGTTTATCTCGGTTATCGGGTCAGGGTTGCTGGAGATCTAGATTCAGCTCTCTCTTTATCACAGAGACCGCTGATAGGGACTTCCAGATACGGTGAGGTTGTATCATTGGAAAAGCTTAAAAAGTGGGAAGTGAAGAATGGATACACCCTCATCTTCGGGTCACCTCTCGGAGGAATTTCCCGGGAACACTGGGAAAAGTTTGACATGTTTGTGAATTTCATTCCAAATCAGGGAACCGCAACGGTGAGGACAGAGGAAGCCATAATGTGCTCTCTCTCAATCATGAGACTTGTGGAGGAAAAAGAAAAGGAGGATAGCTAAATGAGTTCGCCATACAGACCGAGAAGAGGGTCTCTTGGTTTCAGTCCGAGAAAAAGAGCAAAGAGTGAGATAACCAGGATAAGGTCCTATCCTCAGATATCTGAGGTCAGGCTGCTCGGGTTTGCAGGTTATAAAGCCGGAATGACGCATGTGATAATGATCGATGATGTTCCAACAAGTCCGACTTCGGGGATGGAGATAGCTGTTCCGGCGACTGTAATAGAGACTCCTCCGCTTCATATCGCGGGCATCAGATATTATCAGAAGGGTGTTTACGGCTGGAGAGTAATTCATGAGGATAGGGAAGGAAAGGGAGAACCCGAGCTTCCGGATGGAACTCACGATATCAGAGCTCTCGTTCACACTCATCCCGAAATGATCACTGGAGTTCCCAAGAAAAAACCGGAATTCATGGAAATTGCGGTTGGAGGCACATCTGTTGAGGAGAAGTTCGAGTATCTCTCGGAGAGACTCGGAAAGGACATCAGCATAAGAGAGGTCTTCAAGGAAGGTCAGCTGATAGATGTTTCCGCTGTTACAAAGGGTAAGGGAACTCAGGGCCCCGTGAAGAGATGGGGAGTCATGACACAGGATGAGAAGCACGGAAGGTCAAGCAGAAGAAGGCATGTTGGAACTCTCGGACCGTGGCATCCAGCGAGAGTGAGCTGGAGAGTGCCCCAGCTCGGTCAAACCGGTTATCATCAGAGAACCGAGCTTAACAAGAAGATTCTGAAGATCGGTGAGAATGGAGAGGAGATAACTCCCGAGGGAGGCTTTGTGAAATACGGCGTTGTGAGAAGCGAGTACATTCTGGTCAAGGGTTCTGTTCCGGGGCCAAAGAAGAGACTCATCAGAATGAGGGATGCAATCAGACCGAGTGAGACAGAGATAAGGCCACCTCAGATAGTTTACATCAGCAGGAAATCACAGCAGGGGTGAAATGAATGAAGGGTAAGCTTCTTGATTCTCAGGGAAAGGAAATTGGAGAAATTGAGCTTCCGCCAGTCTTTGAAACAGAACTCAGACCGGATGTCATCAAGAAGGCCGTGCTCTCGGCTCAGGCTAACAGAAGGCAGCCGTATGGTTCGAACATTTATGCTGGAGTTGATGTGGTTACAGAATACTGGGGAACAGGTTACGGAATCGCAAGAGTCCCGAGAATGAAGAACAGCAGAAGGGCAGCTCTTGCCCCGATGGCAGTTGGAGGAAGAAGAGCACACCCGCCAAAGCCAGAGAAGAAGTTTGAGAGGAAGATAAACAGAAAGGAGAGAATTCTGGCTCTCAAATCCGCGATTGCGGCAACCGCAAATGAGGAGTATGTCAGAAATAGAGGTCATCGCTTCACGGCATCTCTTCCAATCGTCGTTGAGGATGCCTTCGAGGAACTTTCGAGAACAAAGGATGTGATTCCATTTCTGGAGCAAACAGGCATCATCGAAGATATAAACCGGGTGAGAGAAACCACAAAAATAAGAGCAGGAAAAGGAAAGATGAGAGGGAGAAGATACAAGGAAAGGAAGAGTGCCCTGTTCGTGATCTCTGATGCACATGCTCCTGTCAGAAAAGCACTCAGAAATCTTCCCGGAGTTGACGTCATTCCTGTCTCTCAGCTGAATGTCGAGCTCCTTGCTCCGGGAACTCATTATGGTAGATTAACCGTATGGGTTCTGTCAGCATTAAATCAGCTGGAGGGTCTCGGATGGTCATAAAGTATCCCTATGTCACGGAAAAGTCTGCCCTGAATGCGGAAAAGAATAACGAGCTTCAGTTCATAGTTGATATCAGGGCAACAAAGAGTGAGATTAAGAAAGAGGTGGAGAGGAGATTTGGTGTGAAGGTTGAGAAGGTGAGGACCGCAATAACTCCTAAAGGTGAGAAAAAGGCTTATGTGAAACTCTCGCCAGAGTACTCCGCAACAGATTTGCTATCAAGATTGAGATTATTCTGAGGTGAAAGAAAATGGGTAAGCGAATCATCTCTCAGAATCGAGGTCGTGGAACTCCGGTTTACAGGGCACCCTCTCACAAATACAAGGCCATGATCAGACATCCGAGAGTCCCGGATGGCTCTCTCCTCCGCGGAACTGTTGTTCAGCTCCTTCACGATCCTGCAAGAACAGCTCCGATTGCAAGAGTTGAGTTTGAGGACGGAAGGGAGGACTTCATCTTAGCATGTGAGGGCATGCATGTCGGTCAGGAGATTCAGATTGGTTCGGGTGCTGAGATAAAGAGTGGAAACATACTTCCTCTCGGTGAAATTCCCGAGGGAACGCCAATATATAACATTGAGGCTCATCCGGGTGATGGAGGAAGGTTCTGCAGAGCTTCCGGAACATACTCCATGCTCGTTGCTCATGATGGAGACAGATCTGTTGTTCAGCTTCCGAGTGGAGAACTGAAGTGGCTCGACTCAAGATGCATGGCGGCAATTGGTGTTGTCGCCGGAGGAGGGAGGATTGATAAACCTTTTGTGAAAGCAGGAAAGAAGTATCACAAGATGAAGAGCAAGGCAGCAAAGTGGCCGAGAGTGAGAGGAGTTGCAATGAATGCTGTTGACCATCCATTCGGAGGAGGAAAGCACCAGCATACAGGAAAACCGAAGACGGTTAGCAGAAATGCACCGCCAGGAAGGAAGGTCGGAAGCATTGCTGCAAGAAGAACCGGTAAGAGGTGAGTTTGATGGCAAAGAAAGCTGAGAAGAGAATTCCAAGATGGAAGAGAGAATTCACATATCGCGGTTACACTCTCGAAGAGCTCAAGAAAATGAGTCTTGAGGAGCTTGCAGAGCTTCTTCCAGCGAGAGCAAGAAGAAAGATAAAGAGAGGGCTTCCCGAGCATCATCTGAATTTCCTCAACAAAGTGAAGAATTCGGACAAGCCTGTGAGGACTCACTACAGAGATATGATTGTTCTTCCCGATATGGTCGGGAAGACGATAGAGATTCACAATGGAAAGACCTTTGTTCCCGTAACGATTCTTCCTGAAATGATAGGTCACTATCTCGGCGAGTTTGCACTGACGAGAAAAGAGGTCAAGCACAGCGGTCCCGGAGTTGGAGCAACGAGAAGCAGCAAGTATGTGCCGTTGAAGTGAGGTGGATGTGATGGGCAGAGTCGATTATTCGATTGAGAGCGATCCCGAAACCACGGCGAGAGCAATGGGATATGAAATGCCAATAAGCTTCAAGCATGCCGTCGAGATATGCAGCGCTCTGAGAGGGATGAAAGTGAGTGAAGCGAGAAAGCTTCTCAACGACGTCATCGAGCTCAGGAGACCGATACCTTTCAGAAAGCATAAAAGAAAAGTTGGACACAGAAGTGAGCTGAGTGGCTGGAAAATAGGGAGATATCCGCAGAAGGCAGCAAGAGCAATCCTCAAAGTTCTTGAAAATGCTGTGAATAATGCTGAATACAAGGGGCTTGATACCGAAAGACTCGTGATCATGCACATTGCTGCGAAAAAGGGGAGGGTTCTTAGAGGATACATCCCGAGAGCATATGGAAGAGCAACTCCGCACAACAAAACCCTGACCACTGTTGAGATAATCCTCAGAGAGGTGTGAGCATTGGCGGTTGAGAGGAAGTTTGTTGAGGAAGGACTCAGAAGGGTAAGAATAAGCGAGTATCTTGCGAAGACTCTTGAGAGAGCCGGATACGGTGGAATGAACATAAACAGAACACCTCTCGGAACCCAGATAACAATCTATGCTGAGAGGCCGGGACTGGTCATAGGGAGAGGAGGACAGAATATAAGGGAGATCACTGAAAAGCTGAAAAACGAGTTCGGAGTTTACAATCCGCAGATAGATGTAAGGGAAGTGGAAAATCCGGAGCTGAATGCTCAGGTGATGGCTCAGAGGCTTGCAAGCTTTCTTGAGAGAGGATGGTATTTCAGAAAGGCAGGTTTTCTCACTCTTCAGCGCATCATGGATGCGGGAGCAATAGGTTGCGAGATCAGAATCAGCGGTAAGCTCACAGGTCCGAGAGCGAGGACAGAGAAGTTCGTTGCAGGATATGTGGTTCATTCCGGAGAGCCCGCCGAGGAGCTTGTGATGGAGGGCTATGCAACCGCAAAGAAAAAGCTCGGGGTCATCGGAGTTGTGGTGAGAATCATTCCTCCCGGTGTGAAGCTGCCCGGTCACTTTGAGGTGATGGAAGCTGTGAAGACAGAGTCTGCCGAGCCTCAGGAAGAGGCCTCCGGAGGTGAAGAAAATGCCGGTGCTGAGAGCTGATGAGATAAGGAAGATGACTCCAGAGGAAAGAAGGAAGAAACTTGAAGAGCTTGAGGAAGAGCTCATAGCAGAGAGGGGTCTTGCCTATTCCGGAGGGGCTCCTGAAAATCCGGGAAGATTGAGGGAGCTCAGAAAGGCAATCGCAAGAATAAAGACAATTCAGAGGGAACTCGGTGAGGTGTGATGGAGCTGAGACCGGAGAATCTGATATATCATGAACTCCTCGGTCTGAATGTGAAGGTGGAGAGTTCGACAAATCCTTCAATGGAGGGTCTCTCTGGAATTGTGGTGGATGAGACAGCAAACATGCTCGTCATAGAGGTTAATGGAAAGGAGAAGAAGATTCCAAAACACGGAAATGTTTTTCTCTTTGATCTCGGAGATGTGCTGGTCAGAGTTAATGGTGATCTTCTCGTTTCGAGACCTGAAATGAGGATAAAAAACAGGTTTAAGAAGAAGTTCAGGATAAGGTGAGAGGAATGGCAAGAGATATTGGAATTGATGTTAAACCACCGGAAGGGGAATGCGATGATGAAAACTGTCCGTTTCACGGAAAGCTCTCTGTGAGAGGCCAGATATTCGTTGGAAAGGTTGTAAGCGATAGAGCTCAGAAGACCGTTGTGGTTGAGAGGGAGCTCCTGAGAAAAGTTCCGAAATATGAGAGATATCTCAAGAAGAGATCCAAGCTCCATGCTCACAATCCTCCGTGCATTAATGCCAGAGTTGGAGATGTTGTGAAGATTGCGGAGTGCAGACCTCTGAGCAAAACAAAGCACTTCGTTGTTGTTGAAATTCTGGAGAGGGGTGAAGCATGAGGGCGAAAAAAGCTAAAGTTACGAGAGCCCTTACAACAGGCTCCAGACTGGAATGTGCGGATAACACCGGAGCAAGAGTCATCCAGATCATCCAGGTCAAGGGTTATAAAGGTGTGAGGAACAGATATCCGAGCGCCGGTGTTGGAGATATGGTAATAGCAACAGTTAAGAAGGGAACACCGGAGATGAGAAAGCAGATAGTCTACGCGGTCATAATAAGGCAGAGAAAAGAATACAGAAGACCGGACGGGATGAGAATAAAATTTGAGGATAATGCTGCGGTGATAGTGAATGAAAAGGGAGAACCAAAGGGAAGCGAGATAAAGGGTCCTGTTGCCAGAGAGGCTGTTGAGAGATTCCCGAAAATTGCTTCCGCAGCCACCATGATTGTTTGAGGTGATGGTATGAGTTCGAAGCAACCGAGAAAACAGAGAAAAGCTTATTACAAGGCTCCTCTGCATAGAAGGCAGAAATTTGTGAGGGCAACCCTCTCAAGAGAGCTCCGGAGGAAATATGGAAGAAGAAACGCCCAGATAAGAAAGGGAGATACCGTCAGAATCATGAGAGGGGCCTTCAGAGGACATGAAGGGAAGGTTCTGTCGGTCGATCTGAAGAAATGCAGAATAACGGTTGACGGTGTCACGATTCAGAAAGCAGACGGAACATCAGTTCCTCTTCCGATTCATCCCTCAAATGTCATGATTGTGAAGCTGAATCTTGAAGAAGATAAGAAAAGAGAAGAAGTGCTGATGAGGGGGAAGTAAATGGCACACAGAAAAAGAATAACGGCACCGAAAAGCTGGCCAGTTCCGAGGAAGGAGTATAAGTGGGTGGTGAAGCCATCCCCTGGTCCGCACTCTCAGGAGACCTCAATTCCTCTTGCAGTAGTCCTCAGAGATATTCTGAAAGTTGCCCACAACATGAGAGAAGTTAAGAAGATTCTGAATGAAGGTCAGATTTACGTGGACGGAAAGGTCAGGAAGAACTACAAGTTCCCTGTAGGTCTCTTTGACGTGATTTCAATTCCTTCAATAGACGCCCACTACAGAGTTGTCTATGACAAAAAGGGAGTCCTGAGGCTTGTGGAGACCGAAAAGCCGGATGTGAAGCTCTGCAAAATCATAAACAAAACTGCTGTGAAGGGTGGAAGAATTCAGCTGAATCTTCATGACGGGGCAAACATTCTCGGAGATAATTCCTTCTCCACCAAGGAGAGCATTCTGATATCACTTCCGGAGAAGAATATTCTCGAAAAGGTTGAATATAAAGAAGGAAATCTCGCGCTCGTAACCGGAGGAACCCACATAGGAGAGCTTGCAAGAATAAAGGAAATTCGAATTGTCAGAGGTCCTCAGCCAAACAGAGTCCTCCTCTCGAAAGATGGAGAGGATTTCGAGACAATTGAAGACTATGTTTTCGTGGTCGGAGAAGATGAGCCTCTGATAGAGGTGGTAGCAGAATGAATCCGATGAGAAAAATTTACGTTGACAAGGTCACGGTTAACATAGGTGTCGGGGAGAGCGGTCAGAGACTTGTGAATGCCGAGAAGGTTCTCGAACTTCTGACCGGTCAGAAGCCGGTCAGAACGTATGCAAAGAAAACAATTCAAAGTTTCGGAATCAGAAAAGGCGAGCCAATTGGCTGCAAGGTTACTCTCAGAGGTGAAAAGGCTGTTGATTTCCTCAGAAGAGCTTTTGAAGTTGTCAGAAGGAGACTCTCATCAAAACAGTTCGACAATTACGGAGCATTTTCATTTGGAATAGAGGAGCACATAGATTTTCCAGAGGTGAGCTATGATCCTGAGATAGGAATCTTTGGAATGGATGTCTGCGTCTTTCTCGCAAGACCCGGGTATAGGGTTGCAAGAAGAAAGAGGAAGAGGAGCAAAATAGGAAGCTCTCACAGAGTGACGAAAGAGGAAGCGATCAAATTCATTTCAGAGGAATTCGGTGTGGAGGTGGTCTGATGCCCAAGAAGTTCGGAAGAGGAGCCAATGAGTGCAGGAGATGTGGCAGAAAAAGAGGGCTGATCAGAAGATATGGAATATATCTGTGCAGGCAGTGTTTCAGAGAGGTTGCCCATGAAATGGGCTTCGAGAAATATAATTGAGGGGTGATTTCAATGCTGATGGATCCGCTTGCCGATGCATTCTCAAGAATAAAGAATGCGGAGAGAGCTGGAAAGAAGGAGGTTATAATAGAGCCTGCGTCCAAACTCATCGGAAATGTTCTGAAGGTGATGAAGGAGCACGGCTACATAGGGGATTACGAGTTTATTGATGATCATAAGGCCGGAAAGTTTAAGGTCAAACTCCTTGGAAGAATTAACGATTGCAATGTCATAAAGCCGAGATTTCCCATGAAGATTGATGAATCTGAGAAGTGGGAGAAGAGATTTCTTCCGGCAAGAGATTTCGGAATCCTCATACTCACCACATCAAAAGGTGTTATGTCTCATAAGGAAGCCAGAGAACAAAGAGTTGGCGGAAGTCTTCTTGGATATGTCTACTGAGGTGAAGGAAATGGCTGTTAAGGAACTCTTTGTGGAGATTCCGGAAGGGGTTTCCGTAAGCGTGGAGAATGGAAAGGTCAGAGTCACAGGTCCGAAGGGAACGCTTGAGAGGATTCTGTCGTATCCCGGTGTTGAAATAGTGACGGAAGCTCAGAGGGTCATTGTGAGAGTTCTGAAGGACAGAAAGAGGCAGAGGGCAGTTGCGGGAACCTATGTTGCTCACATAAAAAACATGATAAAGGGTGTCACAGAAGGATTCACATACAGAATGAAGGTTGTTTACTCTCACTTTCCAATTCAGCTTAAGCTTCAGGGCAGAGAACTCGTAATCTCAAACTTCCTGGGTGAGAGACACCCGAGATTTGCCAGAATTGTGGGCGATGACACAAAAGTGGAGATAAAGGGTAACGAGATAATCATAAGCGGAATAGACAAAGAAGCAGTTGGTCAGACTGCAGCCAACATCGAGCAGGCGACAAAGGTTAAAGATCTTGATGTCAGGGTATTTCAGGATGGAATTTACATAGTGGAGAAGGGATGAAGGATGAAGGAGGAAGTAATCTCACAGTTCATGAAGCTTGAAGGAGTGGGCAGGAAGAAGGCAGAGGCACTCTATGAAGCCGGCTATCGCTCATTCGAGGACCTTCAGAAGGCTGAAATTGAGGAACTCTCATCAGTTGAGGGTATCGGCAGAGCTCTTGCAGAGAGAATAAAGGAGCAGCTCTCGGAGATCGCTGGAAAGGTTGAGGAAATTGAGGAGAGAGACGAAGAATTCGAGAGACTTCTGAGAGTGAGAGAGATTTTAAAGAAGAAGAGGCCCGAATTCAGAAGATATCAGGCTCATAAGAAGAAGGCACTTGATGATTCCTGGAGAAGGCCCAGGGGAATTCACAACAAGCTGAGAAGAAGGTTCGCAGGAAAGGGGAATGTGGTGCAGATTGGTTACGGAAGTCCGAGAAAAGTCAGAGGGATTCATCCTTCCGGATATGAGGAGGTTCTCGTGAGGACTCTCAGCGATCTTGAAAATGTTGATCCTTCAAAGCAGATCGTCAGAATAGCCTCAACAGTTGGAACCAAGAAGAGATTGAAGATTGAGAAATATGCAGAGTCTCTCGGAATCAGGGTGATCAACAAGCTCAGGAGGGAAGATTGATGGTCAATCTGACAACTCAGAGGAGACTTGCCGCAGATATCTTGAAGGTTGGTCTTGATAGAGTCTGGTTTGATCCCGAGGCTCTCGATGAGATTGCAACTGCAATCACGAGAGATGACATAAGAGCTCTTATAGAGGAGGGCAAGATAAAGAGGAAACCCAAGAAGGGAATCAGCAGAGCAAGAGCAAGAAAGAGGCTCCTGAAGAGGATGAAAGGCAGAGGAAGGGGGCCCGGAAGCAGAAAGGGTGCAAAGGGTGCAAGAGATCCGAAGAAGAGGCAGTGGATAAGGAAGATAAGGGCTCTGAGAAGCTATCTCAGAGAGCTCAGGGATCAGGGCAAGATTACGAGATCAACATACAGAATGCTCTACAGAAAGGCAAGCGGAGGAGAATTCAGGAGTGTTTCACATCTTCAGGCTTATATAAAATCATACAATCTGATGGTGGAGGAAAACCATGGCTAAAGGACCAAATTATAGGGTTCCTGTGAGAAGGAGGAGAGAGGGTAAAACAGATTACAGGCAGAGATTGAAATTGCTTAAATCAGGAAAGCCGAGATTCGTGGTGAGGAAAACAAACAGGAGAATCATAACTCAGCTCATATGTTATCAGGAGAATGGGGACAGAACCGAGGCAATGGCAACTTCTGATGAGCTCAGAAAATTCGGATATTCCGGGAGCACCTCAAACACTCCGGCGGCCTATCTGACAGGTCTCCTCTGCGCTTTAAGAGCAATTCAGAAAGGTTTCAGAGAGGCTGTCCTGGATATCGGACTTCACAGATCAACAAAAGGAAACAGAGTTTATGCGGCTCTCAGGGGAGCTCTTGAGGCAGGAATGGAGATTCCCCACAGTCCCGAGATTCTTCCCGATGATGAGAGGATTTACGGGGAGCACATCTCCGAGGAGATGCGGGGTATTGTTGAGGAAGTGAAGAGGAAAATTCTCGAAGAATTCGGAGGTGCAGATGAATGACGATTGAGGAATGGACACCGAAAACAAGGCTCGGGAGGCTCGTGAAGGAGGGTAAGATAACAACCATGGAGGAGGCTCTTCTCTCAGGCTATCCAATCAGAGAGGTGGAAATAGTCGATACTCTGCTTCCCGATCTTACCGATGAGGTTCTTGATATCAATCTCGTTCAGAGGATGACAGACTCGGGAAGAAGGGTTAAATTCAGAACTGTTGTTGCTGTTGGAAACAGAAACGGTTTCATTGGTGTGGGAGTCGGAAAGGACACTCAGGTCGGTCAGTCCATCAGAAAGGCGCTGAGGGATGCCAAGCTCAACATCTCAAAGGTTCAGCTGGGATGCGGTTCATGGGAGTGCGGATGCGATGAGATGCACTCGGTTCCCTATGAGGTCGAAGGCCAGTGCGGAAGTGTGAGAGTCGTTCTGAAACCGGCCCCAAGAGGTCTTGGGATAGTTGCAGGTCAGACAGCAAAGAAAGTTCTCGAACTCGCGGGAATAAGAGATGTCTGGACATGGACATCCGGGGAGACAAGAACAACAATAAACTTTGCGAAGGCAACCTTTGAGGCTCTGAAGAATACCATGAAAGTGAAGAGGCTGGAGGGATGAATTTGAGGCTTGCGGTCGTTAGATTGAAGGGCACCGTTAATGTTCCGAAGGAGGTTGAGGACACTCTGAGGATGCTCAGATTAAACAGGGTGAATCACTGCGTTATAGTTGATGACAATCCTCATTATCGCGGAATGATTCAGAAAGTGAAGGATTATGTCGCATGGGGTGAAATAGATGCGGAGACAATGGAGCTCCTTCTCAGAAGGAGAGGGAGGCTTGGAGGAGGAAGAAGATTAACAGATGAGTATGTCAGGAATAACACGAAATACGGAAGCATAAAGGAGCTTGCAGAAGCAATAGTTAGGGGTGAAATCTCAATAAAAGACATCAGAGGTTTGATTCCTGTTTTCAGGCTTCACCCCCCGAGAAAGGGTCACAGAGGGTTAAAGAAAACTTTTAAAGAAGGGGGTGCTCTCGGATATTATGGTAAGGAGATAAACAAACTGCTGAAGCAGATGCGCTGAGGAGGTCATTCTCATGGCGAAGAAAAAGGTGAAGAAATATCGTGGAAGCAGAACATGCGGGGGCGGAACTCATAAGAACAGAAGAGGAGCGGGCAACAGGGGAGGAAGAGGATTTTCAGGAGGATGCAAGCACCACTTTGTTAAATATCTTCTGATGGGCAGACACATTGGAAAGCCCTTCGGAAAGCATGGATTCAAACCAAAGGTTGTGAAAGAGGTCTCAGCGATCAACATAGGTGAAATAGATGAGAGAGTGGAGGAGCTGCTCTCGGCAGGAATTGCAAGAAGAGAGAATGATCTGATCGAGATTCGTGTCTCAGAGCTCGGTGCAGAGAAGGTTCTTGGCGGCGGTCAGGTTAGAAATAAGCTTCTCGTCATCGCAAGAGAATTTTCAGAGAATGCAATCAGAAAGATAGAGGAAGCAGGTGGAAAGGCTGTTGTAGAGGAGTGAGAATGGAGGAGAGCACAAAAGCCAAAATAATAGACATTCTTTCCATCTTCCCCTCGGTTAAGAGGCCGGAGGGCCATGTCCATTTCAGAGAGAAGATAAAGTGGACAGGTGCAATCCTTCTTCTCTACTTCATTCTCTCAAATGTTCCTGTTTTTGGCCTTTCCGAAGAATCTCTTGACCTCTTCGAGATGTACAGAGCCTTCTTTGCAGGAGCAAGCGGCTCTATAATTTTGCTTGGAATTGGCCCGATTGTCACGGCTTCCATAGTTCTCCAGCTCCTCGTTGGAGCAAAGATTATACCTCTTGATCTGAGCAATCCTCAGGATCAGAGGCTCTTTCAGCTCACTCAGAAATGGTTAGTTGTTGTCATGATCATACTTGAAACACTCCCCCAAATCTGGGGCGGTTACCTCAAACCAAATCCTGAAGTTGCCAGCGCTCTCGGAATCTCCCTCTCAACCCTCACCTTCATAATCTTTCTCCAGGTCTTCATCGGCGGCCTTCTCATAATGTTCATGGACGAGGTCGTCTCCAAATGGGGAATAGGCTCCGGAGTTGGTCTTTTCATCATTGCCGGAATCTCCCAGGCTCTGATAACAGGTTTCTTCAACTGGAAGACCGACAGCTACGGAATCCCGATAGGACTTCTTCCAAAATGGGTTTACCTTGCCAGGACCCTTGGAGCCTCATATCTTCTCTCGGCTCATGGACTCTTCTTCCTTCTCATTCAGGGAGGACTTCTTGCCCTGATAAGCACCATATTGATCATTCTCCTCGTTGTCTATGTTGAGAGCGTAAGGGTTGAAATTCCGATCGCTCACAGCGCAGTTAGAGGTGCGAGAGGAAAGTTCCCTGTGAAGCTTGTCTATGCCAGCGTCCTTCCGATGATTTTGGTTAGAGCCCTTCAGGCGAACATCCAGATGTTTGGCATGATTCTCTATCATCGCGGAATTGAAATCTTCGGAAGGTTTGAAGGAACAAAACCGGTTTCCGGAGTTGTGTATTATCTATCTCCGATAAATGGCCCATATGACTGGATTCCCTCTCTGGTCAGAGCTCAAGAATACTACGCCCATCTTCAGGACTGGCAGATATATCTGCATCTTCTCACAGATATCTTCATTCTCATAGCCGGAGGTATCATATTTGCAATCTTCTGGGTGGAAACAGCAAATATGGGTCCCGATGCGGTTGCGAGACAGATAAAGAGGAGCGGTCTTCAGATTCCCGGATTCAGAAGAGATGTGGGAGCGATAGAAAGGGTCACAAGAAGATACATTCCGAAGGTCACTGTTCTGGGAGGCTTCATAATAGGACTCCTGACCGCAATATCCTCACTTCTCGGAACAGTCGGGAACACTACAGGAACAGGTCTTCTTCTGACTGTAAGCATAGCTTACAGGCTATATGAGCAGATAGCCTCCGAGCAGGTTATGGAGATGTATCCATTCCTGAGAAGATTCCTCGGAAAGGAGTGATTCTCATGAGCGTGATTGTTGTTACGGGAATTCCGGGAGTGGGAAGCACAAGTGTTGTGAAAAAAGCTCTCGAGAAGTCGGACTTCAAATACGTGAATTACGGCGATGTTATGTTTGAGATAGCCTCTGAGAGAGGTCTGGTATCGCACAGGGATGAGATAAGGAAGCTTCCGGAGAAAATTCAGAGAGAAATTCAGAAAGAAGCGGCAGAAAGAATATCTTCGATGAGCGGTCGGGTTGTTGTTGACACACACTGCACAGTGAAGACTCCGAAGGGCTATCTTCCGGGTCTTCCCAAGTGGGTTCTCGATGCCCTGTCTCCCAGGCAGATAATTCTGGTTGAGGCTCATCCAGAGGAAATTCTCAGAAGGAGGGCATCTGATAAGTCCAGAAAGAGAGAGCTTGTCTCTCCTGAGGAGATAGCAGAGCATCAGGAGCTGAACAGAAAGATTGTGATGGCGTATTCAGCACTCTCCGGTGCAATAGTAACAATCATAAGCAATCATGACAATGCTCTTGATGAGGCAGCTGAGAAATTCCTGAATTCGCTGGTGGAAGAATGAAAAGGAAAAGGGACAGAGCAAGGGAATGGGTGGATAAAATCATTCTCAGCTTTGGCTTTGGTTTAATGCTCGGTCTCTTCCTCTTCGGACAGAATTTCAGGGATTCCATAGCCCATTTCATGAGCCCGATTCTCGATCCTATTGCAGAATCTCTCCCACCCCACATCATGATTCTCCTTCTCGGAGTCATCACGGGTCTCTATTCTGCCCTTATCCAGAAATACCTCATGGACTGGGATCTGATGAGGGAGGCGCAGTGGAAGGTCGGCGAGTTTCAGAAACTTCTGAGAGAGGCTCAGAAAACAGAAAACAAGTTTCTTCTCAAGAGAATTGAGGAGATTCAGCC
>JACIWD010000081.1 GCA_014361165.1 Candidatus Mnemosynella bozhongmuii | reverse complement strand
CGATTTTGCGCAACCACTGGCGTTATGCCTACTTTTCACTCCTGTATTTATAGCTTGTGTTATGCATCTCGGGTGTGTCCAGATGAGAGATGAATTCAGAGATCTGTGGCTTGCTCCTTTTGGATGGAGAAGACGCTCAATCCTTATTCGAACAGGTTCTGCATCTCGATCATCATATGAGTGATGAAGAATAATTCATTGAAAATCTGCATATTCTTAGCGTGCTGCCTGAGATGCTTCAGCACAAATGGAGTGGACCGAGGTGGACAACAGAAACAGGCGCAGAGATTGCATTTACAGCATGGATTTCATCCAGCACCGCCGACAACAGCCTCCTCTATCAGGATGTGCGGCGCGCCATCGCCCACAGGCACGACCTGACCACCCTTTCCACATCCTCCGCTGTTGAACCTGAGATCATCTGCGACCGCTCTGACGCCCTTCAGAATGCTCAGGGTCTGACCCGAGAGTGAGACATCCCTTATGAGCTCTGAGATCTCTCCTTTCCTCACAAGATAGCCTCTCCTGGCATTGAACTGGAAGATCCCCTCAGCGGTGTTGACCTGGCCGCCACGGCTTCCTATGAGGTAAACTCCATCTCTCATCTCCTCAAAGATCTCTTCCAGACTCCAGTCGCCATTGGCCA
>JACIWD010000080.1 GCA_014361165.1 Candidatus Mnemosynella bozhongmuii | reverse complement strand
TCGAGTCGTCTATCCTTATAAATAGATTGCATTATTGGGGATCGCCGACACAAAACATTAAATACAAACAACCAAAAAAAGAAAAAACAAAAATAAAGAAAAAATCAAGCCTATTAAAATCAGACCAAAATGGGATTGAAATTTTTTTCTTTCTTTGTCAGTTTTTTACCCTCAGCTACTATTAAAATCAGACCAAAATGGGATTGAAATTTCTAAGCGGAATGCAGAACATAGGACAAGCGGTTTGATTAAAATCAGACCAAAATGGGATTGAAATCTATCTTGTTCAACAAGTGTGAGATTGCCCTCATTTATTAAAATCAGACCAAAATGGGATTGAAATTCTTCCAGAAACTTCACAACGTCGAACAACTTAGAAATATTAAAATCAGACCAAAATGGGATTGAAATGATAAGGTTAAAAGGAACTTATTAGAGGATGAACTGTATTAAAATCAGACCAAAATGGGATTGAAATGATGTCACATTATCCGATAAGGCGAAGGAGGCTTTACATTAAAATCAGACCAAAATGGGATTGAAATCTAATAATGTTCAAGAGATTAGAATACCTGCAAAGATTAAAATCAGACCAAAATGGGATTGAAATTTCTCTTTTTTCGAATCTGAAGCTGAAGAGCACTGTGTATTAAAATCAGACCAAAATGGGATTGAAATAGATAATAGTGGACGAGTTCCTCGACTTCGTTGGAAGAATTAAAA
>JACIWD010000008.1 GCA_014361165.1 Candidatus Mnemosynella bozhongmuii | reverse complement strand
CAAGAAGGATCTGATGTATGCCGATGAAACGGTTGTGAGAGCAAAGGTTCTGAATGAGGAGATTGATGGAAAAACTCTCGGAGAACTGAAGCTGAAGACGATAACCGGAATGAGAGTGATTGCAATAAGGAGAGGGACTTCCTGGATATACGATCCTGACAGAGATACCGTCATTCATTCAGGAGACATCCTGATTGCAAGAGGACCCGATGAGGGAGTTCCGGAGTTCTACAGAATTGTCACAGGCGAGATATGCACGAGAAAGGAGCACAAATCTGAAATCCAGCTCAGCAGAATAGATATTGCGGTTGACATAATTATAGAGATGAAGAACACCTCGGAACTTGCGGTCGATCTTGCTTATTCCGCAGTCCTCTTCCAGAACAGAGACATCGCCGATGAGGTCAGAATTCTTGAAAATTCGATGAACGAGATGAAACTCTCGCTTGAAAGATGGGTGCTCGAAGCAGCGAAGGAGGTTGAGGATGTCTCCCAGCTTCAGTCCCTTCTTCATCTTGCTCAGTCCTCGGAGATGATCAGCAATGCAGCTTACGAGATGGCATACACAGTTATAAAGGGCATGGAAATTCATCCCGTAATCGCTCTTGCAATGCGGGAATCAGATGAGGTCATCACAAGGCTTGAGGTTGAAGAAGGGTGCTCTGCAGAAGGAAAAACCATAGGAGAACTTGAAATTGGAGCAAAGACGGGAATGACGGTTGTTGCGATAAGGAGAGGGGACAGATGGATCTTTGATCCGGACAGCAAGACTGTTCTCAGGTCCGGAGATCTGATAATAGCCAAGGGAACGAGGCTGGGAGAAGAAATGCTCAAAGAACTGCTCTCATCAAAGAGATGAATCGCCCGAGAGATTGTTCTCGTTTGATTCCATTGCCTCAACAAGCTTCACAATTTTCTTAACCGTTTCCTCATGGAGAACGTGCTCGATTTTGCATGCATCCTCCTCTGCAATCTCCTCGGGAACGCCAATGAGAATGAGCAGTTTCTTCAGCGTCTCATGAACCCTGTTTATCTTTTCCGCTCTCTCTCTGCCCTCATCTGTCAGCGTTACTCCACTGTATTTCTCGTAATTCACAAGACCCTCACTGCTGAGTTTGTTCAGCATTTCTGTAACGCTTGCCGGCCTCACATCAAGCTCCTCTGCTATATCCTTTACTCTTGCATAGCCCTTCTCTCTCACAATCTTCAAAATTGTCTCAAGATAGTCTTCAACGCTTTTCGAAAGCTCTTTCCTCATCCGAGGGAACTTGGAGAGATAAAAATATAAATTTTCTCATTTTAAAATCTTCTCAAGAAATCTCATGCTCCTGACGGCTTCTTCAATTGTTCTGAGCTCAAGAGTCATAGCTCCGGTGAAATCAATCTTTTTTAGCTCTCTTGCAAATCTCCTCCAGTCCACATTCCCCTCTCCAACCGCAAGGTGCTCATCCTCTTTTCCGTTGTTATCGTGAACATGCATGTGAGCAATCTTTGAGAGCTTCATGAAATCAAAGAGATTTCCATTCAGATTGGCATGACCGACATCGAGAGCTATCCAGAGATTCTCCGAGGAAACCTCCTCGATGAGCTCCGAGACCTCTTCGGGATTTCTGCAGAGCATCATGAAAACATTTGTCATGTTCTCAACACATGCTTTTAGATTGAGCTCTTCAGCCTTCTTCGATATTCTGATGAATGACTCCACGCAGTGTTCCCAGACCTTATCGGGAAGCTGGAGTCCGAGAGGAGAGTAGTGGCCGGGATGAATGACAACCACTTCAGCTTCAATTTCATGAGCTCTCTCAAGACTCTCGAGAATCTGCCTTCTTGTCTCCTCAAG
Organism: Candidatus Mnemosynella bozhongmuii; assembly: GCA_014361165.1. Classification (GTDB taxonomy): domain Archaea; phylum Halobacteriota; class Archaeoglobi; order Mnemosynellales; family Mnemosynellaceae; genus Mnemosynella; species Mnemosynella bozhongmuii. The sequence goes on along the minus strand of JACIWD010000008.1, from coordinate 10,669 downwards.
AATCCCCTCATTGAGGCTTGCGAGATTCAGATCAGAGAAAGGTGCATGAACCGAAAGCTCGAGATTTGTGGAGCTCAGAGCATCTCTGAAGAGCTTTATGTTCTCTTCATTCAGCTTCTGTGCACCCTCATCAACGATTTCCCATCCATCAAGTCCGGCCTCCCCCATCTTCTCGATCAGGCTGACAGGACTTCTCGCTGTTCTGAGAGAGGAAAAGAAGAATTTCACTCAACCACTCTCCCATCTTCTGTTCTCGGAGCAATCCACCAGATGAGAGATTCAATGTCATTTGAAAAAATCTCGACCTCTATCTCTCCAAGCGGATCATCTTCAGAGAGATTCAGCCTTCCCACATATGCAACCTGTTTTCTGAGTTTTAAAAAGGTGGAGTTTCCCCTGAGATTCTTGAGAAGTTCAGATCTGACGGTATCTATTATCCTCTGTCTGTGAACCAGCTCTCTCAGAGTCTCAAGCGAATTTGCATGACCGATGAGAAAGTTCCCCTCTCTTCTGATCTCGGCATCGGGAAAGATATTCAGAATCGCTCTTCTAACTCTCTCCTCAACCTCGGTTCTCTTTATTTCAGCCCTGATTTTCACCTCTGCATCCATTTCCCGAGAACCTCTCTAATCTTTTCGTGAAACTCCTCAAGAGTTCCGTTATTCTCGATTATGAGATCTGCGTTCTCCATAGCTTTTTCGATGCCCCATTTCTTCTCTCTCTCCTCTCTCTTCAAAAAATCCTCAAAACTTCTGACTTCATCGGCTCTTCTTCTCTTCCTTGCCCTCTCATACCTCGTTCTCTCGTCTGCCTCTATCCCTATGAGAATGAAGTCGCCTCCAAATTCCTTCCTGAATCTCTCAACCTCTGCCATGCTCCTTATCCCATCGATGATGACATCTGAAGAGATGTCTCTGATGATCGGGATGCAGAGCCTTGCAATTATATCCTCCCCGTATTTCTTTCTGAGCTCATCCGCAAATTTGCCAACATCTTCGCTCGTCATCGGGATGCCATGCTTCTTTGCCTCATCTCTCACAACATCTCCCATCGTGACCACCGGAATGCCGAGGGCTCTTCCGACTTTCGCAGCCTCGCTCTTTCCCGAACACTGCTTCCCGACGAATGCTATGATCTTCATAGACCTCTTCACCAAATTCAACAGTCCTTATTTTAATATTTTTGTTGTATTTGGAAGCTCTTTCAGCAAGCTTCAGAATCTCATCTCTCGTGAGAGCTCTCTCTCTCCTTATTTCCTCGCTCCACGCATTTTCAGGTCTTCCCTGCTGAAGCACAAGAGGAAAATCCGGGACCCATCTGGCAATCCTCTCGACATCCTCCGGAGGATGAAGGGATCTGAAAACGGTTGTCCTTATTTCAACCTCTTCGGCATCTCTGAGAATTTCCAGAGATTCCTCCACTCTCTTCAGAGCTCCCTCTCTTCGAACAAGAGCATCGTATTTCTCCGGAACTGTCTTCACATCCATCATGACGGCATCAACGCTTCCCAGAATCCTTCTCAGGTTCTCCGGATAGAACCCGTTTGTCTGAACCGCAACAGCGAGATCTCTTTTTCTGACCTCTTCAATCAGATACTCCAGAACCTCAACTCTCCCGGTTGGTTCTCCTCCACTGAAAACAACTCCGTCTATGAAATCTTTCGCATCATCCAGCTCTTTAAGAAGCTCTTCCGAATCAGTCAGCTCTCTGACCTCAAGAAGCTCGTGGTTCTGGCAGTAAGGGCATCTGAAAGGACATCCGGTTAAAAAGACAACTGAAGACACTCTGCGGCTCCAGTCAACGGTTGAGATTGGAGTGAGTCCTCCGAGATTTATCTTCAAGTCTCTCACACCGTGTATCTCTTTCTATCTCTGAGCTCGCTGATCTTTGCGGAGTTCCATCCACCTGTTTTATCAGAACCGCTTCCAATTCTCTGATAATATCCGGTTATCCTGCTGTAGTATTCTATTGCCTCTCCGCTTGCTCCGCAGTTGGGACATCTCTCATGAAGGCCGCCGGTAACCTTTCCGCAGTTCTTGCATGTTGTGAGATCTCTCGTGTAGTCAAAGAGCCCAACTTCAGTTTTCCTGCATATTCTCTCGGTCAGCTTCATAAGAGCTTCCGGCTCTGGATAAGCCTCTCCGAGGAAGATATGAGCGATGTGACCTCCGTTGGTCAGAGGATGGAACTTTGCTTCGAGCTGAATTCTTCTGTAAAGCGGAATGTCTGCACTGACCCTTATGTGGGAGGAATTTGTGTAGTATACGCTCTCCGGATTCCGGGGATCTCCGTTAACTATTGCATTCGGGAAATCTCTCAGGTCGAGCCTTGCAAATCTTCCAGCTGTGCTCTCGGCAGGAGTCTGTGTGAAGGACCATCTCCATCCTGTCTCGCTCTGCTTCTCCTTCGTCCAGTCCCTTATGTATTCCGCAATATCAAGTGCAAATCTGTAAGCCTCATCATCTTCATGGAGCTCGTAACCTGTGTGATATTTCAGGAATTCATTCATGCCAACATATCCGACAGTATGCGTGACATTCTCAAATCTGTAATACATCTCTCCATCTCTTGTGCTCTGAGCCAGGAATGGAAGAACCCTGTCTCTGTAAAGTCTTCTCTCAATTATCTCATGCTTTATCCTCAGAGATTCCTCCACAAGCTGAAGCCTCTCATCAAGAATCTCGAAAACCCTTGAGTCATCTCCGTTTGCCTCATAAGCTATTCTTGGAAGATTCAGGGTGTGATAGTGGATGTTACCCGTTCTGATTGTTGCCTCCCATGGCCTCTCCATTCCGGTGTATTCTCCCCATGCGCTGTCAAGTCTTGTTCTGCACCCCATGTAATTTGCATTTTCGGTCTGCCAGTCAGGTATGAGATTTGCTATGTAGGGCGTTCCATACTTTGCAAAGAGCTGATGAACCTTGAGAAGGAGCTCCCTCTGATCTTCATCTCTGAAGCTGTCTTTCCTGACCTTGATAATTGTGTTCGGGAAGAGATGTGGTTTCCCGACTGCATCCCCTTCAAGGAGAACCTCGAGATAGGCATGGAGAAATCTCTGGGCTTCATCTCTGAAATCACCGTATGTTCCAGCTATCTTGCCCTCCGGACCGACTGCGGGTTCATCCATCAGGAAATCCGGAACATCGAGTTCCATTCCAACATTCGAGAAGACAACCTGTCCGCCACGAGCCACATACTGCTGGTTCATCTCATAGACGAACATCTGGGCGATCTGCTTCACCTCTCTGTAGGAGAGTCCCTTCAGGAAGGGGGCCATGAAGACATTGAAGAAATCAAACGCCTGACCTCCTGCCATGTTTGTCTGGGAGGCCGCAAGAATCTTCGCAGCGTGAAGTGCCGCAACTGAGGCATGCTTTGGAGCCCTTGCAACCGATGTGTGATCTCCTGTTCCGTCAACCTTCAGACCGTGAAGCATGAACCATCTCAGATCATGCTGCAAGCAGTTCGGACGAATTGCATAGTATTCAACATCATGAAGATGGATCTCACCCCTCATGTGGGCATCCGCTATGTGCCTGGGAAGAACGCTAACAAGGAGATACTCTCTGAGAATCTGATCTCCAGCGAATTTATGAACTGTCTCGGGATTGTGATGAAGATTTGCATTCTCCCTCGAACCTCTCTCTATGAGCTGAGTTACATCATAAACCGGCATTCCAAGTCTCGTGTATCTGTTTCTCGCATCCTCCAGCCCCTCCTCAAGAAGGGCAACAGTCACAACCTCTCGGATGAGGGGAGCGGTCAGATACTGAACATTCAGTTTTCTGAGCTGAGCCTTCACCTTCTTCGAGATTTTTTCAGCAGTCTCCCTATCCAGATTGCATTCCCGGATGAGAGAACCGGTTATCTTCTCCTCATCAAAAGGTTCGAGAGTTCCACGAGAAGTTCTCACCAGAAGCTCATGAGAGTGCTTGTATTTCAGTGCAAACTTCTCATCATACTGAAGAAGAGCATTCAGAACAATACTCCTGAGCTCCTTTGTTGTCATTCCATCATGAACCTGAGCCGAAATACTGTCCGTTATCCTCGCAGATATTTTGTAGGGAACTCCAATCTTTATGAGGCTCATCGCAATTTTATTGGGATCGAACCTCTCCCTTCTTCCATCACTTTTGATTATGTAGATTTCTTCAGCAGTGCGAGAGAGAGCCATCCTCTGAACATTGATTGCCATAGAATCCAACACCTCCACTCTTTCTTTTCACTTCCATGGAAAATAAATCTTTTTTAACTGACAGAATATGCGAATCTGGTGAATGATTTTTCTCAGAACTGATAACAAATGGGCAACAATCTTTATCAACTCTGATAACAAAACTGATAAAGCATGCTGTACGACAGGATAAAGGAGATTTTGAAAGATGGAGAAAAGTCGATAAGCTCTATTTCGAGAGAACTTGAGAAAAAAGGCGAGAAAATTCACAGACTCACGCTAACCGGATATCTGAAGGCTCTGAGAGATCTCGGAATTCTTGAGGAGAGAGATGTTCCACCTGTGAAGCTCTTCTCCCTCAGCTCCCTTGTTGACTCCGACATCTACTCGCTTGTGAGAAGAGAGCTTGAGAGGGTTGATGAGGAGAGGCGCGATGCAACAGGAGTTTTTATCCTCATGAAAATTCTGAACAGAGCTCTTACAGAGAGAGAGCTGGAAAAAGCAGGAATAAATCCAAGAGGAAAGGGAATCTCGATTTTACCGGAAGAGGAGAGGAAGGAATACATAAAAAGCGGTTTGAAGATTGCAGAGAATGAAAGGTTGTACCGCTTCTCCGGAGACGATTCAGAAGTTCTTCAGGATTCTCTGGCAGTTCTCTCATCTATCGTGAGAGATCTCACCGGAATGAAAGGAGTTTATCAAAAGTTCAGGCAGAAAAAGCTTTTTTGATTGCTTAAATTTCAGAGAGAATCTCCATATATCTTCTCCGCCTCTCCTCATCATACTTCGAGAGCCATGCAATCCAGCAGAGATCGACCGCTCTGAAACCGGCTTCTCTGGCAACTCTTTCAGCGAAAATTATGAAGTCGAGGGAATTTGATGGAAGTTCGAAGAAATGGGATAGAAATGACCTTACGATCCTGTCCGGCATGACTGTGTCAATTCCGCCCATCATTCTGAGATACTGAAAGGTGTTTATTCCAACACCTCTGAAAGACATCGGGTCATCCCTCCACGAGGGGAGCGAGGTGCGGAATGCCCAGTTTCTCAGAGCCTCGACACCATCACCAAACCTCAGAAGAACCTCTGAAATTCCTCTGATAACTTCATAACTTCTCCTGTTCTTCCAGATTTTGAGGAAATCATCCGGGTCTCTTGAAAGAATATCTCTTAGTTCGGAGATCTCTCCTGTGAGAATGAACGTGTCTCTGAATTTCAGAACCCTTGGCACGACGACTGAAAAATAATTCACACCTGTTGAGGTTATTCCGGCATCAACAATCATGAGAATGACATTTCCGCCATATCTCCTGGATTCGAGAACTCTCGTGCAAAATTCAATGAGCTCGGGATACTTCTCAGAGAAGTCTTCAAGAAAATCTCTCAGCCTCTCAGACGAACATGTGCTTTGGTGCATCTTTACCCTTCTTCTGAACCTTCTTCAGAGCTTCAAGGAGATGATCCATCCTCAGTTCAGAGTCCTCGATGATTGCCTCGTGAATTGCTTTCTTGAGAACCTTCTCCACAAGATCTCTTCCTGAAAATCCTTCAGTCATCTTCGCAATTTTCTCAACATCAACATCCTCCGAGACCTTCACAGGAGACCTTGAGAGATACAGTCTCAGGATCTCAGCTCTTTCCTTCTCATTGGGAAGTGTGAACTCAACCTCCTCCTCAAATCTGCTTCTGACCGCCTCATCAAGAAACTCTATTCTGTTTGTTGAGGCTATTGTGCACACACCTTCTCTCTCATCTATTCCGTCCATTTCGGTCAGAAGAGCATTCACTATTTCAGAGACATCTCCTCTGAGATCCTGATACCTTCTGTCTATCGCTATGGCATCTATCTCATCAATGAAGATGATGCACGGAGCGAGACTCTTCGCCTTCTCATAGAGTGAATGAATTCTCTGAGCTCCCTCTCCGACATGCTCTCCTATGAGGCTTGTTCCCTTTATGAGCATGATTGGGGAGCTGCTCTCGGATGCAAGAGCCTTTGCCATCATGGTCTTCCCTGTTCCGGGAGGTCCATAGAAGAGAATGTTTTTCGGTGCCCATTCTCCAAATTTCTGCGGTTCTTCCAGATATTTCTTTATTATTCTGCACTGCCTCTTTGCTCTCTCCTGACCGATGATGTCACTCATCTTCACTCCTTTCGTTTTCGGAAGAATCACCTGCTCTTCTCTGACATCAACAATGATTTTCGTGCTGAAGGAAATCTCCGAGTTGGGAGGCTCGACATCCACAACAAGAAATGCGAAATCAGGAAACATTCTCGAGTCGAAGAGATAATCTCCCTTTTTCACCCTTATTCCCTGCCACTGCTCCTTGGCGTAGAACTCAAAAACCCTGTATTCAGATATTTCAGGATACTCGTGATATGAGCTCTTCATTGGATAGCCTGCCGGTCTGAGAATCAGATATCTTGCCTTTGCCACATTCTTGCTCTTCATTCCAAATATTCTAAATCTTTGAGAAGTATTAAATGATAACGCATCTGATAGAGAGGAGTGGTAAAATGGTAAGGTGCTTCATAGCAGTTAATCTCAGTGAAGAGATAAAAAGGGAGCTCGAAAAACTTCAGAAGAACTTTGAAGACCTTCCCCTGAAGTTCGTCAAACCCGAGAGCATGCACATAACCCTCAAATTCCTCGGAGAAGTTGAGGAACCGAGGCTCAGAAGGCTGATGGAGAAGATGGATGAGATCAGAGCGAAAAGCTTCACGATCAGAGTTAGCGATCTCGGAGTCTTTCCGAACGAGAGAGTTCCGAGGGTTCTCTGGGCTGGAGCAAGCGGAGATTTCGGAGAAGTTCATCAGGAGGTCGAGAGAGTAACCTCTGAACTCGGTTTCCCGAAGGAGAAAAGAGCATTCCATCCGCATGTGACGATTGCAAGGATAAAATACCTTAGCCCTTCGGAAAGAGATGATCTCATTGGGAGAGTCAGGGGAATGGAGTTCCAGGGCGGAGAGATGAGAGTTGAGAGCATCGAGCTCATGAAGAGCACGCTTCTGAGAACGGGAGCTGTTTATGAACCTCTGAAATCGGTGAGACTCCATGATTGAGGAAGTGCTTGAGGAGGTCCTCAGAAGGATAAAACCGGGTAAAGAAGAGAGAGAGGAAATGAAGAGAGTGGCTGAAGAGGTGATGAGGAGGCTCGGAGAGCTGACGAAAGAGCTGAGCATTCCTGTTGAAATTCAGCTTGTCGGTTCAGCCGCAAGAGACACATGGCTTTCCGGTAACAGGGAACTCGATGTCTTCATTCTCTTTCCACCCTCTGTGAAAGAGGAGGAGATGGAGAGGATAGGACTTGAGATTGCAAGGAAAGTTTCCGAGGACTACGAGGAGATGTATGCAGAGCACCCGTACATCAGAGCGAAGATAGGAGAGTGGAGCGTTGACATAGTTCCGTGCTTCAAGATAGATGATCCCTCCAAGAGAATCTCCGCTGTCGACAGAACTCCATTCCACAACGCCTATCTGAAGGAAAGGATAAAGGGACTTGAGGATGAAGTTCTTCTCCTGAAGCAGTTCATGAAGGGAATTGGTGTTTACGGAGCGGAATCAAAGGTTCAGGGATTTTCAGGTTTTCTCTGCGAACTTCTGATTCTCTATTATGGCTCATTCCTTGAAACTCTTAAGGCTGCGAGAAAGTGGAGAAAAGGGACGAGGATAGACATAGAGGGACACGGAAATTATGACGGAAGAGACCCGCTGATTGTTATAGACCCTGTTGATCCAAAGAGAAACGCAGCCGCAGCAGTCTCGCTGGATTCTATGGCAAAGTTCGTGGATGCCGCGAGAGAATTTCTCAGCAATCCCTCGCTGAAGTTCTTCTTCCCTGAGAAGAGGGTTCTCAGCAGAGAGGAGATAAAGGAGAGGATGAGGGAGAGAGGAACTCTCACAGTCCTCATCCTATGGGATGCTCAGGGCCTTGAGGAGATAATCTATCCCCAGCTCAGAAAGGCTCAGGAATCGATCTGCTCAATGCTCCAGAGAAATGGCTTCAGAGTTCTCAGATCAGCAGTTCACTATTCTCAGAAGCCGGCCCTTCTTATTGAGCTGGAGGTCTGGAAACTTCCGAAAATCGAGAAGCACCTCGGCCCCTTCTTCACTCAGGAAGTTCATGCCGAGAGATTCAAGAAAAAGCACAGAATTGTTTACATAGAGAACGGAAGATATGTTGCTGAAAGGGAGAGAAAATACACAGATGCGAGAGATGCTCTCAGGGAAGAAATGAAAAACTGTTCCACAGGCAGGAATCTAAAGAATTCATCCTTCAAAATCCTGAGCAACGAGGAGATTCTTGGAGTTTATGATGAGTTTTCAGAGTTCCTCTCGGAGTTCTTTCATGCAAGATTCCAGTAATTCTTCTGAATCCTCATGACCTCTTTTATGGCTTCGAAAGCTTTCTGAGATATTCTGTCGACAGGTGGCGTGTATGGTTCCTCGAAATCAGCCTCGCTTTCGCTGAAGACTTTAACAGTCTTCGCGACAGAGTAACCGAGAGCATCTGGATTATAGCCTCCTTCGAGAACAAGGGCAACTCCTCTCAGAGATTTCGAGAGGTCTCTCACGATTTCGGACATCTGGGCAAATCCCTCTGAAGTCAGATCCATTCCACCGATTGGATCGAGGAAGTGTGCATCAAATCCTGCTGAGATCAGAACGAATTCAGGAGAGAAATCCTGAAAAATGGGTGAGAGGATTTCCTCGAAGACAAGAGTGTAAACAGAATTCGTGCATCCTGCGGGAAGAGGGACGTTCACCGTGAAACCCTCTCCATCTCCGCTTCCGACCTCATGAGCCTTCCCTGTTCCCGGATAGAACGGACTCTGGTGGACTGAGAAGAAAAGAACATTCGGATCATAGTAGAATGCATGCTGTGTTCCGTTGCCATGATGCACATCCCAGTCTATTATGAGAATCTTCCTCAGACCGTAGCGATACTGAAGATGTCTTGCTGCAATCGCAGCATTGTTGAAGATGCAGAAGCCCATTCCCGCATTTATTTCAGCGTGATGCCCCGGAGGTCTCACAACAGCCATCCCTCTCTGAACCCCCCTTTCCATCATCTCCTCAACACACTTCAGAAGTCCTCCTGCTGAGTAGAGAGCCACCTCAAAAGATTGAGGGGAGAGGGGAGTATCGTAATCAAGATACCCCCCTCCCGAAGCGCAGATTCTTCTGACCTCCTCAATGTAATCCTCGGAGTGAATGTATGAAATCTCCTTCAGTTCAGCTTTTCTTGGCTTCTCCAGCTCAATATCTCTCGTCAGCCCGAGTCTCTGAAGAGTTCTCATTATGGAGATGACTCTCTTTTTATTCTCCGGATGCTCACCTGTTTCGTGCTTCAGATAGATGTCATCGTAAATCAGAAGAAAGCTCATCAGCAGATTCCTCTCTTTCTGGCCTCTTCCGCATACGGAATAACCGGAGCCTCGAAGAAGTCTATGCGAGCATCTATCAGGGTTGGCTTTCCGCTCTCCTTTGCCTCTTTCAGCGCATCCCTCACCTCATCAGGCCTCTCTATCCTCATGCCCTTCCACCCATACCCTTCGGCAATCTTCACGAAATCGGTCTGAGCGAAATCAACCGAAATGCACTTGTCGCAGTAGAATAACTTCTGAGCCCATTTTATCCACCCGAAACACTGGTTGTTGAAGATGATCAGAGTGATCGGAAGATTGTGCCTGATGCAGCTCTCCATCTCACCGACTGTGTATCCGAATGAGCCATCTCCCGTTATTGCTATCACATGCCTGTCTCTTGCTGCAACCTGAACTCCGATTGCAGCTGGAAGACCGTAACCTATTCCGGCAAGACCCCTGTTGGTTATGTAGCTTCTGCCACTCCTCTTCAGCGTCAGATAGCAGGCACTCCAGCCAGCCTGATATGCTGCGTCGCTCACAAATATGTCGTCTTCTCCGAGAAACTCGCTTATCTCCTTCACGAGTCTCTGCGGTTTCATCGGAGATGCATCAGAGTTCACCTTCTCCTCGACAGTGCTCCACCACTCCTGATATGCTTTCCTTATCCTCTCAACAACCTCGGAGCCCTCCAGCTTCCTCTTCTCAACCCTCTCCTTCAGCGCATCATTCAGCATTCTCAATCCGAGCTTGACATCGCAGGGAATCTTCACATCTGTTCTGAAGTTTCTTCCCATCTCCTTCGGGTCAATGTCCATGTGAATTATCTTTGCATCCTCTCTTGGAAGAGTCCAGTTAAAGGTTGCAAACTGCCCGGCTTTACAGCCTATGAAGAAAATCAGATCTGCCTCTGAAACAAGTTTGTTGGCATGACCCCTTCCATTCAGTCCCACGACTCCGAGGCTCAGAGGGTGCGTTTCAGGGATGCTTCCCTTACCCGTTATCGTTGTTGCAACAGGGATGACAAGATGTTCCGCAAGCTGAAGAAGCTCTTCGTATGCTCCAGAGATGTGAACTCCTCCTCCTGCTATGATAACAGGTTTTTCAGCCTCTGAGAGAAGCTTAAC
>JACIWD010000079.1 GCA_014361165.1 Candidatus Mnemosynella bozhongmuii | reverse complement strand
GCTCCGGAGATAGAGCTCTCCCTCAGACTGAGAGAGTTTGCCGCAACTCTCTCAGGAAGAGAGCAGCTCGCAGCCGAGGCATTTGCGGAGGCAATGGAAATCATTCCGAAGACCCTCGCAGAGAACGCAGGACTTGATCCAATCGATGCAATAGTCGATCTGAAGGCCGCTCACGAGAGAGGAGAGAAGTCCGCTGGTCTGAATGTCTTCACAGGCGAAGTCGTTGACATGCTCAAGGAAGGAGTCGTTGAACCTCTGAGATCAAAGACCCAGGCGATTCGCTCGGCGACTGAGGCGGCTGTGATGATTCTGAGAATCGATGACGTCATAGCTGCTGCAGGAGAGGAGAAGAAGGGCAAGGAAGGCAAAGAAGGACCTGAGGACTTCGAGAGCAGCAGCGATGAGGATTAAACATCCTCATCTTTTTTCTTAATTTCTTTCAGATGAATTCAACATCTTTTGCCTGAATCTCTTCAAAAGGTTCTCCATTATAACCGTTTAATTCGATTCTTCTGTCCCTGTATCTGACCTCCCAGACAGGAATGTAGAGGAGCTCCATTTCAAGTTCTATTTCCTCATCCTCCGGATGAAATTTTCTGACCTCAGAAATCAGGGAGTCCCTCACCACTCTGTTGAAATTCCTTCTCACAACATGTCTCTCTTTTATTCTCTTCTTCACCTCTCTCAGAGCCCTCTCATAATCAATTTCTGGCTGGAGAACTTCTCCTTCAGCTTTTTCAGACCTTTCAGCACCCTTCATGTTTATCCAGTAGTTCTCTCCAGTCACCGCATTCAGAGCACCTGTTCCGCCACCTGAAATTTTTATGACCTCTCCATCATGCTCTCTGAATCCTCTGACCTCATACTCGTAAATCCAGAAGGGAACATAACGGAGAAATGCACCGTCACATCTTCCAAAGAGACTTCTGCATATCCACATGGCGTCTTGCTCGGAAACGCAGAGCTTCACGTAATTTCCTCTCTCCTCAATCTCCTCCTCTCCGAAAAGCTCTTTCAGAATCGCTCTTCCGATCTCTCTCTCAAGCCTCTCCCTGTCCCATATTTCATAAACAGATCTTTCAATCTCCTCTCTCACATTCTCCGGAATTCTTCCGGGGGTTATCAGAAGAATTTTTCCATCGAGCCTCTTAATTCTCGAAAGCTCCTTCGGGCCTATCCTCTCCAGAATTACTATTCCCAGCTCCTCTTTTTCATTCACCGCAAGAAAATCAAAGACCTCGTCATTTCTCACCTCATATCCATTAACTCTGAACACCTCTCTCATCAGTTCAAGAAACTCTCTCACACTCTCACTCATCTCTCATTTGCCTCCCTATTATCCTGTTCAAATTTTCGAGAAATTCTCTCTCTCTTCCTCTGGGTATCAGCGCACCCGCCGCTATATCGTGTCCTCCGCCCGTCCCTCCAACTGCCTGGGAAGCTATTTTCATCGCCTCTCCCAGATTCAGACCTCTGCTCACCAGTTCCATGGTTCCGCGTGCGGAGACCTTTATACCTTCTTCACTCTCCGCAAACGCCACAATCGGTTTATCTCCTTTCACATGCGAGTTGAGAGTCATTCCCGCGACAATCCCTACAATCGTGTCTCTTATCGCTTCTCCGGCATGGAAATAGCGAAGATTCTCCATCTCCTGAATTCCCCCTTCAATCACGAATTTCAGTCCGTTGACAAGATTTCTTCTGTGCTCATTTAAAAGAGTTCTCGCTCTTCTGAGAGCATCTCCTCTGTCCCCCATGCACACCCTCAGTCCGATTTCAGCTTCATCATATCTCGCGGTTGCGTTCAGAAGGGTTGAAAATTCCATCGCATCCCTGAGTTCGGTTCCCTCTTCCTCCCTCAGAAGAATGTAAACCTCGCCAAAGAGCCTTTCTATTGCCTTCGGACTCTCTCCAAATGATATGAGCCTCTCGATCAGAGCTGATACGATCTTCCTTTTCTCCTCCTCCCTCAGATCTATCCACCTTCTCCACCTGTCATCTTTAAGGGGTATTCCGAGAGAAGTGAGAAATTCGATTGCCCCTCGCTCTGACCCTGTGATTCCGGGGATGAAAGGATCCGAGGAAAACTCGAGCATCTTAAAAACCGGTCTTGTTTGTTTTCCGAAAAGAAGGATGTCTCTCTTCACCTCAAGGAAACCCTTCTCAACACCCTCATCAACAATGATTCTGTTCAGAGCTCTCAGTCTTCCCTCTTTCACATGCTGAAGGTCTCCAAGAGCCCCAACCACGGCTAGAGCTGAGAGATCGTAATTCTCGCTCATGCATGTTGCGACAAAATAGGCAACTCCAGCTCCGCTTATATCCGTGCTTCCGTTAAATCCAAAGAGATGGGGATTCAGATGATACCTGAAAGCCTCACCCTTCACCTGATGATGATCAAGGATCACGGGTTCTTCAAATCCAGAGGAGATTTCGGATGCCATTCCGCTTCCGAGATCCGTGAAGACAATCGTCTCCGGGTTCTCATCTTTGAGCTCTTCCAGAACCCTCTCCTCAAGCTGTTTCACAAATCTCACAGAGTAATCAATTCCACATCTCTCAAGAGCCTTGCAGATGATTGAGGCTGAAGTGAGACCATCCGCATCTATGTGCGAAACAACAAGGACTTCAGAGCTTCTTTTTATCCTTTCAGCACATCTCTCTGCAACATCGAGAAAACTCTGCATCCCAAAAGATTATTATTTGAGGGAAATAAAAATGCTATGCTATGCTAAAGGTGGGTGTGATAGGGGCATCCGGATATATCGGAATCGAACTGATAAGACTTCTCCTCAGACATCCTGAAGCTGAGCTCAGAGTGATAACATCAAGAAGGTTTAAGGACAGGAAACTTTCAGAGGTCTATCCGGCTTTCAAGGGATTAACAGATCTGAGATTTTCAGATCCTGATTTGAAAGAGCTCTCAGAACTGGATGTTGTCTTCACATCTGTTCCGCACGGAAAGGCAATGGAATATGTTCCCGAGCTGAGAGAGATCGGGCTCAGAGTCATAGACCTCAGTGCAGATTACAGGCTTCCAAAGGAAGTATATGAGAAGGTCTACGGAATCGAGCACAGAGGATATCTCGAAGCCGTTTACGGACTTCCCGAAATCCACCCTGAAGTCAGGAAAGCAGAGCTTGTTGCCAATCCCGGATGCTATCCGACAGGAGCAATTCTTTCGGTTGCACCGCTCGTGAAGAAAGGAGTTGTGAGGGAAATCATCTTTGACTCAAAATCCGGAATCTCCGGAGCCGGAAATGAGCCAAGTGAGAGATCTCATTATCCAAATCTTGCGGAGAACATCATTGCTTACGGAATCACGAGACACAGGCATCGGGCAGAAATGATTCATGAGCTCGGAAGATTTGGAGATGTGAAAATTCATTTCACACCCCATGTCATTCCATCCATCCGCGGAATCCTTACAACCGCTCATGTTCTGCTGAAGGAACCTCTCTCAGAGGAGGAAATTAAAGAAGCTTATGAAAGAATGTATGGTGACTGCTTCTTCATCAGATTCGTGAGGCTTCCGACTCTGAATTCTGTAAGAGGCTCCAACTTCTGCGACATAGGATGGGAGCTGGATGAGGAGTCTCAGAGAGTTGTTGTCCTCTCCGCAATCGACAATCTTGTGAAGGGAGGTGCAGGTCAGGCGGTCCAGAACATGAATCTCATGTTCGGAATTGATGAGAAAGCTGGCTTGTGGAATCCTCCCCTGTATCCATGAGGTGAGCGGATGAAGGTCATAAGAGGCGAATTTACCGCTAAAGGAGTTCTTGCAGGCGGAGTTAAGGAAGGGAAGTATGGAGTTGCGCTTGTGAAGGCTTCGGGCACTTCTGCAGGAGTCTTCACAACCAATGCTCTCTGTGCGGCTCCTGTTAAGGTGACAAAGAGGAACATCGCAGACGGATATCTGGATGGAATAATCGCAAACTCGGGCTGCGCAAACGCTCTCACAGGAGAGAAGGGAATCAGAGACGCTGAAAGAATGTGTGAAATCGCCTCAAAGCTTCTTGGGACTTCTCCGGAAAACATCGGAGTTGCCTCAACAGGAGTAATAGGAAGATATCTCGACATGGAGCTCATAGAGAAACAGAGTGAAATTGCGGCATCGAGGCTCTCTCCTGAAGGTATAAGGGATGCGGCGAGAGCGATCATGACAACAGATAAAAGGGAGAAGATCGTTACAGTTGACCTCGGAGACTACAGAATTTCTGGAATTGCAAAAGGTGCTGGAATGATTGCACCGAGGATGGCAACAATGCTCGCATTCCTCTATGTGGATGCCCGGGTTCCGGGAAAGAGGCTTGAGAAAGCTCTCAGAAATGCTGTCGATGAGAGCTTCAACATGATTGTGGTAGATGGAGATACCAGCACCAATGACATGGTTCTCGTGACGTCAACATCCGAAGAGATTGAGGCGGATGAGAGATTTGAGGAGGCTCTTAAGCTCGCATCTGTTGAGCTCTCTAAGATGATAGTCGAAGATGGTGAGGGTGCAACAACCATGATCGAGGTCGTTGTAAGTGGTGCAAAAAGCAGAGAAGATGCAAGGAAAGTCTGCAGAACGATTCTGAGCTCTCCTCTCGTTAAAACGGCTGTTTTTGGAAGAGATCCAAACTGGGGAAGAATTGCATGCGCAATCGGAAACTCCGGAGTTGAGGTGGATGAGAATCTTCTGAGAATATTTCTGTCAAATGGAAAGAGAACCGAAGTTGTTTATGACAGGGGCACACCGAAAGAGAAGGTTGAAAGGGACATCATTGGAGAGGAGCTAAGAATAATCGTTGATCTTGGCGAGGGTGATGAAAAGGCCGTGGGATGGGGATGCGACATGAGTTATGAATACATAAAAATAAACTCGGAATACACATCCTGAGGTGAGATCATGGGGAGAGAAGAGGTTCTGATAGAGGCTCTTCCATACATCAGAGAATTTCACGATTCTGTCATGGTGATAAAAATCGGAGGCCATGCAATGGCGGATTACAGCGTCATGGAGTCCGTAATTCAGGATGTCATACTTCTGAGATACATCGGAATTCATCCAGTCATCGTTCATGGGGGAGGGCCTGAAATAGATGAGAAAATGAGGAAATTCGGGAAGAAGCCGGAGTTTGTTCACGGAATAAGGGTCACCGATGAGGAGACTCTCGAAATTGCGAGAATGGTGCTTGTGGGGAACATAAATTCGAAAATTGTTTCGCTTATAAGCAAATATGGAGAGAAGGGCGTCGGACTCTCTGGAAAGGATGGAATGCTCATAGTTGCGAGGAAGAAGGCACCGAAGAAAATGGTTGTCGAAGGGAAAGTTGTTGAGGTTGATTACGGTCTTGTCGGAGAGATAGAGAAGATAAATCCCGAAATCGTCTCCATCATGATTGAAAATGAATACATACCCGTGATTTCGCCAATAGCCGTGGACAGAAATGGAAATAATCTGAATATAAATGCGGATACCGTCGCAGGAGAACTTGCAGGTGTTCTCAAAGCAAAGAAAATCATTTCGATGACAGATGTGGACGGTCTGATGAGAGATCCGAAAGATCCTTCAACGCTTATAAAGAAGATCTCTCTCAGAGAGCTTGAGGAGATGATGAAGAGCGGAAGCATTCAGGGAGGCATGATTCCGAAGTGCGAGAGCATAATCAGTGCTCTGAAAGGAGGGGTTGAAAAGGGACACATCATTAACGGGGCGGTGCCCCATGCCCTTCTTCTCGAACTCTTCACAGATGAGGGGATAGGGACGATGGTTTACAAAGACTGATCCTTAACCTCCACCCTTCTTCCACAGTTCGGGCAGACATACACAAGAGTTCCTCTTACACCGCGGAAGAGAAGTATCATCGGTGCTCCATCTTCAGGACATCTCATACTCCTTCAGCCTCTCTCTCAGAATGTTGCAAACTTCCTGAACTCTTTTCTCATCTCTTCCGGTTATCTTAATTTTTACAGAGTTCTCCTTGGGATAGGATCCTATTTTAACATCCTGAAAGGTTCTGGTCAGTTCTTCAAGAAGTTCTGTTATCCTCATCTCTCTTGCGGTTGTGACAACTTCTCTGGTTATCTCCCTTTCCCCTCTGAAAAGCTCTGAGATTTCCTCGAACATTGAAGTCATCTCCTTCGGAACTCCGGGAAGAACCACGATGTTTTGAACTATGAAACCGGGAGCGGCACCGACTCTGTTGCAGATGACCTTTGAGCCTTCTGGAAGGGTTGCCATTTTCTTTATCTGCTCACTCAACCCGTATTTTTCAATGTATTTTTTCATGCATTCCAGAGCTTCCTGATTGAGCCTCATCTCAAGATTCAGCGCCTTTGCAACACCCTCTCTCGTGACATCATCCGGAGTTGTTCCGAGACCTCCGGTGACGATTATGTAATCCGCCTCAATGCTCCTTATTTCCTCTGCAATCATTTCCACATCATCCGGAACAACGGAGATTTTGATGAGAGAAGAACCAAGTTCTTTGAGTTTTCTTGCAATCCAGGTTGCGTTTGTGTTCTCTATATCTCCGGAGAGAATCTCATCTCCAACTGTTATTAGAGCAACCCTCATGCATCCCATCTTTATCTTTTCAGAGCAATAAATCTTTCATTCCGATTGCTTCACATCTCTGTGAACGGCTGATACAGAAAATCTCTGAAAACTTTGAAGTGTTTGTTTCGAAAAGCCTTTCATACGAATTTTTATGGTGAAATCACCTTGAAAAATGAAGATAAAGAGTCTTTCTCCAATTCTCTCATGAACAGAACTTCATCCTTTCACTATTTCACAAAATTTTGTCAAATGATGGAAAAATTAAACCTGCTTTTGAGCTTATGATTGATAAGAAAGAAGATTTGGATGTTGATAAATAGATGAACACACCTATTCACAGCTATTTTCAGAAAAAATTTATATATTAGCTCCTCTAAAGATAATTAACAGATTCACAAAAAGACATTTCACGAGGGGATGGATAGCACCTGTGAATAACGGGAGGCATCGATGAAGGTAAGAATCGAGATATTCGATGATGAGGGGACGAAAATCTCGATTGAGTTCGAAGGCGAGCACTGGAGGGAGAAACTCCTCCAGTTCATCGATGCTCTCCCGTTATCTGGCGGAGGGCGGGATGTTCATCATCCCGCTCAAAAATTTAATTTTTCCGATTTTGAGCCCCTTTCTGTCAGAGAACGTCTCGAGTATTATCTGAGGTATGAATTTCCTCCAATCTGGTTTACTTCGAGAGATCTCAAAGAGGCGTATGAAAGGAAATACGGCGAGGAGATAAAGCTCAGCACTGTTTCGACATACCTTGCGAGGATGTGCCGGGAAGGTCTTGTTGAGAGAAGAGGTAACAGAGCCAGCAGAGAATACAGGTACATTCACAGTTCAAAGGAGAGTCCGCACATCGAGCTCACTGAAAGATCTCAGGAGAACCGATAGACTTTTCTTCTCTTTTTTCTACTCCTCTGAAAGAGGTGAGATCCGTGAGAGGGGAAATAACATATTTTGAGTCTCCGGGACCTCAGAACACTGAAGAGGTTCTCAGGGCTGGGAGAGAGAGATTGGAGAAAAAAGACATCAGATATGTCGTCGTTGCACCAACAACAGGTGAAACAGCCAGAAAAGCTCTTGAAATCCTTGGAGATCTTGATGTTAAAATTGTCGCGGTCACCCACCACACCGGATTCGAAAAGCCGGGAGAGCAGCAGATGAGCGAAGAGGTGAGAAGGGAGCTTGAGGAGAAGGGAGTGAAAGTTGTAACTTCGATGCATGCCCTCTCAGGTCTTGAAAGATCGATTTCAAGAAGGCTGGGTGGAGCCTCAAGAACTGAGGCAATAGCAGAGGCTCTGAGATGCCTCTTTGGAAGAGGTCTGAAGGTTTGCGTTGAGATAACGGTGATGGCAGCGGATGCAGGAGCGATTCCAATAGAAGATGTCATAGCGGTTGGAGGAACCGGCAGTGGAGCTGATGCAGCTGCAGTCATCTTCCCTGCTCATTCCAACAACTTCTTTGATATGAAGGTGAAGGAGATAATCGCAAAGCCACTCTGAGTGGAGTTCCATGGAGTTCGAGATTTTAAAGAAGGATCTTCTCGGAAGAATCGGAAGATTAAAAACCAGAAGAGGGGTCGTGGAGACCCCAACTCTTCTCCCTGTCATCAATCCAAATCAGATCATTCTAACTCCAGAGGAGCTGAGAAAGTGCGGCGCAGAGATGCTGATAACAAACTCATATATAATTTACAGAAACAGAGAGCTCAGAGAGAGAGCTCTTGAAAAGGGTGTTCACGGGCTTCTGAATACTGAGATGCCAGTCATGACGGACTCCGGTTCATACCAGCTCTATGAATACGGAGACGTTGAGGTCGATTCTCAGACAATCGTGAGATTCCAGATGGAGATTAATTCCGATGTGATAGTTCCTCTTGATATTCCAACTCCTCCGGATGCACCGTTTGAGAGAGCTGAGAGGGAGATGAAGATATCCGTTGAGAGAGCTCTCGAAGCTCTGAGAATCGCTCAGGGATTTGATGTCGCGGGAGTTATTCAGGGCTCAACCCATGAGGAGCTCAGAGAGAGGTGCGCTTCAGCTCTCTCATCCCATCCGTTCTCCATTTATCCAGTCGGAGCTGTGGTTCCACTCCTTGAGAACTACCGCTTCACCGATCTCGTGCGAGTGGTCATGGCAGCAAAAAAAGCTCTCAGAGCTGACGCACCTGTTCATCTCTTCGGAGCAGGTCATCCGATGGTTCTGAGTCTCGCGGTTGCACTTGGTTGCGACCTCTTCGATTCAGCTGCTTATGCTTTATATGCGAGAGACGACAGATATCTGACTGAATACGGAACACTTCATCTCAGTGAGCTGAAGTATTTCCCCTGTTCGTGCCCTGTTTGTTCTTCCCACACTCCTGAGGAGCTGAGGAAGAGCGATGAGAAGTTCAGGCTTCTCTCACTGCACAATCTTTATGTAACCTTCGAGGAGCTGAGGAGAATAAAACAGGCAATTGAAGAAGGATCTCTTGCGGAGCTTCTCGAAGCAAGAGTTCGCTCCCATCCCTCTCTGCTGGATGCATTCAGAGAGCTCCTCAAACACTCCGAATTCATTGAGAAATACGACCCCTCCGTGAAATCAACCTTCTATTACTCCGGTCTCGAATCTTTCAGAAGACCTGAAGTCATTCTTCACGAAAGAAAGATGAAAGGGATGAAATTCAGTGGAAAAATTCTCGTGAAAATGTGCAGCGGGAACATCTCCGGGAATTTCGATCATGTGATGATTCTGAAAGCTCCTTTCGGGTTGATTCCCGAAGAGCTGAGTGAGAGCTATCCTCCCGGTCAGTCAATGGCACCGGAGAATCTCTATGAAGAGGAAAGGAGAATTCTGCTGAGAAAGGTTCTGAAGTTCATCAATGATGTCAGAGCTGATTTCACGGTTCTCTGCGATTCCTCATGGGATCTGGAGGAAATGGACGAGATCAGAAAACTTGCAAGGGTGATTTTTGTCGATGAGGTTCGAGATAAAGAGGATTGATGGTTCCGCGAGAACAGGAAAATTCGGAGAATTCGAGACTCCAGCCATAATTCATCACGAGGAGATCAGAGGTTTCCTTGAACGTGCAGATGTTGAGATTCCAAAAATTCTTCCTCCCTTTTCAGTTCCTCCCTCTGAAGAGCTTCCAGAAAAGCTTCTGCATCCCCGGAAGATTGAGTTCGTGGATTCTCAGTTAGTTGTGATGTGCGCATCAGGATATCTGGATGGAAAAGGAAGAGAGCTCTTTGAAACAATGGAGAAAGTTAAAAGAGAGCTCAGACCGAACACAGCAATATATCTTCCTGCTCTCGCCACACCGGAAAACATATCCATTCTCTTCTTCCTCGGTGCAGATTTCTTTGATGACCTCAGATGCCTCTCCTCTGCAATGAACGGAGAATATCTGACCAGAGAGGGCTCTTTCAAAATCTCGGAAATTGAGAATCTTCCGTGCTCCTGTCCGGTCTGCTCTTCTCACAGTGCAGAGGAGCTGAGAGATGACTGGAAACTTCTTCATGCCCACAATTTCAATGCTCTCTGGACCGAGCTTGAAACAGCAAAGATGCTCTTCAGAAAAGGCATGCTCCGGGAATACATCTCAAAGCAGTGCAGGAATTCTCCGTGGCTGACAGTGGCTCTCAGACTTTATGATGAAAGCGAGTTCTATAAGAGAAGAGTTCCAGTCAGAAGAGCATCAAAGTTCTATGCAAATTCTTCAGATGAGCTGAGAAGAGCCGAGATCAGGAGATTTGCCGAGAGAGTTCTTGAGAGATGGACCCCCAAGTCCAAAATTCTCCTGCTTCTTCCCTGCAGTGCAAGGAAACCGTATTCTCTCTCGCAGACTCATCAGAGAATCTCGAAGGCTCTCGGACCGCTCAGAAGGTGTGCTGACGAGCTGATTATAACCTCGCCTCTTGGAATTGTTCCGAGATTTCTCGAAACAGTATATCCGGCGATGCACTATGATATACCGGTTACGGGCAGATGGGATGAGGAAGAGAAGAAATGGGCCTCTGAACTTCTGAGAGAGTTTTCTGAGAGGTATGGGTATGAGAGAATTCTTGCATACCTCTCCGGAGATTATCTCGAGGTTTGCAGACTTGCAGAAATAGAAATAGAGTATTTCAGCTCTCTCGAAGAGCTCAGAGAGGAGCTCGAAAAAGAGATCGAACTTCAGAGACCGCCCTCGATGAAGAGATATCTGATGAATCACATCATTTCGATTGCAGACTATCAGTTTGGAAGGGGCTGGGGAGAGAGAATCGCGGAAAATGCGGAGATAAGGGGGAAGTATCCGAGGCTTGAGGTTATTTCTGAGGGAAGGGCGCTCTGCTCCATTCAGGAGGATGGATTGCTGACCCTCACACTGAGGGGTGCGGAAAGACTGAAGGGGAATGAAGGCTACACAGTTCTCATAGACGATTTCATTCCGAGCGGTTCAATCCTCTCGCCCGGAATCATAGAAGCAGGAGAAGAAATCCTTCCGGGAGATGATGTGCTGTTCGAGAACAGCAGGGTCTTTGGAGTCGGAAGAGCCCTCATGTGCTCGGAAGATATGATGAAATGCTCTTACGGTGTCGCCATCGCCGTCAGAGGAAAGGTGGTGAGGGATGAAGATTAAAGAAGCTCAGAAACCCGCGAGAATATGGAGGGATCTTGACAGATTTGACGGAGAGATTCTTCCTGTAGTCACTGCAATCATGAGGACAAGAGGCTGCTACTGGAACAGATGCACAATGTGCGGATATTTTGAGGAGCATGCTGAAGCAGGAGCAGAGGATTTGATCAGGCAGTTTGAGATTATTGAGAGGAGCTTCCCAGAAGAAGATTTTGCGCTGAAGATCTTCACCTCTGGAAGTTTCTTCGATGAGAGAGAAATTCCGGGAGAGGTGAGAAGAGAGATTCTTGAAAGATGTCACGAGCACGGGAATCTCAGGAGAGTTGTTGTTGAATCGAGACCGGAATTCATAAAAGAGGAGGTCATCGAAGAGGCAATCTCAATCTTTCCGGAGCTCGAGATTGGTATCGGTCTGGAGACCTCGGATGATGATGTGAGGAGAATCTGCATAAACAAGGGATTCACATTTCAGGATTTTCTGAGAGCTTCCGAATTGCTGAAAAAATTCGGGGTGCATCTCAGAGTTTATCTTCTTCTAAAACCGCCCTTCCTTTCAGAGAGGAGAGCAATCGAGGATGTTCTGAACTCCATCTCATCCATCCCCTGGGCTTCGACAATTTCGATAAATCCTCTTTCTGTTCACAGAGGGACTCTGGTTGAGAGGCTTTACAGAAAAGGAGAGTACAGGCCTCCCTGGCTCTGGAGTGTTGTGGAAGTTCTGAAGAGAGCGGAGAAAAAAGCAAACATAATAAGCGATCCCACCGGAGGAGGCTCGAAAAGAGGAGCTCACAACTGCGGAGAGTGTGACATAGAGCTTCTTAAGGAGATAAAGGAGTTTTCGCTGACTCAGGATGAAAGTGTCTTTCAGAAGGACTGCAGATGCAGGGAAAAATGGATGGAAATTCTGGAGCACGAGGACTTAACCTTCGGAATGCCCCTCCTTTAATTTCCTGAGCTCTTCCGCCAGAGCAGGTATGAAAACTCCAACATCTGTGACTATACCGATTGCCTGAGCCGTTCCCCTGTCCACGAGCTTCGTGACAGTTGCCGGATTTATGTCAACACAAACGGTTTTCACATACGAAGGGAGCAGATTGCCCACCGCAATGGAATGGAGCATTGTTGCAATCATCAGCACCATATCGACTCCTCTGAGAGCCTCTGCCATTTTATCCTGAGCAACCATGGTGTCTGTTATCACCTCTGGAAGCGGTCCATCATCCCGGATTGAACCAGCGAGAACAAAAGGAACGTTGTTCTTAATGCACTCGTACATGATTCCCGCAGTTATAACTCCTTTTTCGACAGCATTTTTTATGCCGCCATGAGCTATGACCTCGCTGATGGTGTAGAGATGATGCTTGTGACCACCGGGAACGGGCTCTCCTGTTTTTATGTCCATTCCGAGAGATGTTCCGAAGAGATTTGATTCGATGTCATGAACGGCTACTGCATTTCCACCGAGAACAACATCAACAAATCCCATCCTTATTATCTCCGCCATCTTCAGATTGGCTCCGGTGTGAACAACAGCAGGACCCAGGACAACGGCAATTTTTCCTCCCCTCTTCTTTATCTCAAACATCTCTCTGGCAATTTTTTTAACCAGACTCATGGAAGGTCTCTCTGAGGAAACAGTTCCGCCCATGAAGTGAAAGATGCTCTTTTCCCTCGGTCTCTCCGGAGGTATCACCCTGACTCCTTTCTCTCCGACAACAATGAGATCTCCTTTTCTGATGTGGGCAATGGGCTCGCAGAAAGCTCTATCACCCCTTATGACTATCAGGCAGTCCATCTCGATGTTCTCAACAGGAATCCACCTTCCCTTATATCTCACGAAGGTGGGATGATTTGTTGTGGAATAGAAGTTCTTCGGAACAACTCTATCAGCTGGAGCCGGAACGAGAGTCACCTCTTCCGCTTCCGGAACTCTTGCTCCGAATCTGTGAAGTTCGGAGAGAATCTTGTCGAGATGCTCCTCGCTCTCACCCTTCACAATCAGCCTTGCGTAGCTCGTGTCAGTTTTCCTCTTCCCGATTCTGAACTCAACAACCTCGAAATCTCCACCCATGTCCATAATTTTATCGAAGACCTTCGGGAGAATTAGCGAATCTATGAGATGTCCTTCGAGTTCAATCTCTCTCATTGCCTTCATTTCCATCGAAGCCTGATAAGAATCCATCTTTTAAAATACTTTCTCAAGGGGGAAAGAATTTTCTAAAAGTATGCTGAGATGAATTTTGATGAGAAAGCATGAGGCTCAGATTCATCTCGATTTCCTCGTGGCCATTTCAGTTCTCTCCCTTGTTTTAATCTTCACGGTATCAGCACTTCAGGATTTCAGAGGAAGTCTTCTGAGCTCGCCCTCAGAGGATTTTCAAAATGAAGCGAGAAGAATCTCAAAGCTTCTTGCGCTGAGCGATGAGTGGAGTGTTTCTCCATTCATCCTGAACTTCTCGAAGCTTGAAATGCTCCACGGGATTGAATATGAGGAGGGAAAGGAGCTTCTCGGCACCTCCAGAGACGTTCACATCATTTTCGTCTCTTCAAATGGATCTCTCAGAAAGGAGATCTTCGGAAGACCTCCAGATGAGATTAGCGAGTTTGGAGAATGGAAGGTCTCCGCAAGAATTCTGAATGAGAGCATCTTCGAGCTCCACGACTCCTCATCGCTCTCACTTTCTCTCGCTCATCCAGATGAAGTTGTTGTTGAGATCTCTCCTCTCTGTCCGAAGCCTCTGAGAGGAAACAGAACAATAAGTGTGAATGGAGAAACCGTGAGCACAACCGAGGAGTGCACATTTGTTTTGAAAGATCCGGAGAATCTTGAGATTCAGGTGATCGTTCAGAAAGACTCTCCAGAAATCATCTATCTGACAGAGCTGAGAATCAGGGAATACTACAACGGAATTCTGGTGGTGAGAGTCTGGTAGAGAAAGCCCAGATGCACACGATTGAAGCAGTCATAGCCTCGGCTCTTATTTTAACCTCTCTTTACTTCCTGATGACTCATGAACCGTACTTCAGCTTTCCATCTCATGAGACTCCGGAAGAGCAGCTCAGGGACTACGGAATATCCTCTCTGAATGCACTTGAAGCCCGATACGGGATGAATGAGTCCTCGTTGAACTTTCTTCAGAGATGCATTCTGAGATGGAATGACGGAGGAAAAGAGGAGTTTGAGGAAACTCTCAGAGAGCTCCTTCCCGAGAACATCAGGTTTGATGTTTTTCTGATTTTCATAAGTGCAGATGGAAACATCACGGTTGCTGAGGGAATCGACAGCGGTGTTCCAAGGGATGCCGTTGTTGTGGAGAAAACCATCTTTCTGAGGGATGGAATTGCTGAGAATCCGGTGCTCATCAACGAGCATGAGCTTCGGAATCTTGAAGGTAGATTTTACTCTCCTGTAATCCTGAGGCTGGTGCTGTGGTATGCGTGAAAGAGCTCAGATAATCCTGCTTTACGGCATGATTCTCGCAATTATGATTCTCACTCTCACGCTGACCGCAGTGAGGTTGAGTCACACGGAGATTTTAACAGAAGAGAAAGACTCGATGCTTCTTGAGAGTCTCAGAGATGAAATTGCGAAGTTTTCTGTGGAGCTGAATTTAAATGATTCGGCTGACGGGAGAGCTCAGATCTTCAATGAATCCTCGGAGAGAATTTCGAGCGAACTTCAGAAGCTTTACGGAATTTCAGGAGATCTCCTTCACTCAGAAATCATGCCTTCGGTAAATCAGAGCACGGGAATAATTGAGAGAGCCTCCATTGATCTCAGAAGAGAGCACGGAAACATTGAGGAAGAGCACATAATTTCTTCTGCAATCCCGAATCTCTCGCTCAGGGTTAATGCTCCAGAAAGCATCAACGCCCCAGAATTCAACCTGAGTGTTGAGGTGATAAACGATGGAGGAGAGAATCTGAGGGACGTGAGAGTTGGACTCTCGCATGATTCAGAAAACTGGAGTCTGGAAGAAGAAAATCTGGCTGAAATTGAGCTTCTTCCATCATCCTCTTCTGAGAATCTGAGCTGGACTCTGAACTCTTCATCACCCTCCTCTCTCAACATCTCGATATCAGCCTTTGCTTACGGTGAATTCAGCAAGATCCTTGTGAAAGCTTCTGCAACACTTTCAATCCTCTATGCTCCCTCTCCGGGAGTTCCGCTGGGATGGCTGATTTACGTTGAGGATTCTGCCCAGATTGTTGGTGGTCCTAATGATGATCAGCTGAAGTATCAGCTGAAGTTTGACGTCAGAAATATTGGAAATGCTTCGGTGAATATCACCACATTGACGGTCTTCTTCACTCCTGATAACGGAGAGACCTTCAGCAGAATCCTTTTCAGTCCCCGGGGAGAATGGGAAGGCACCGGAACAAACGGAACAACAGTAAATCTGGAATCTCCCCTGACGGTCAGATCAGAGAGGGAGTTCAAAGTTCACATTTTCTTCGATGACAGATACAACCTCTCGAAACATTACACAATTTACTTCTACTACAACTATCCAGGAGGTTATGGATATGACATCATCGAGTTTGATGTGCAGGAAAAAGGGAAGAAGTGATAGCGGAGTTTCCATGACCATCGGAGTTATCATGAACATCATCATCTCCTCAATCTTTCTCGTTGCCGTTCTCTCAATCTTCAACTCGCTTGTGTGGAGTGCTGAAAAATGGGAAAGAGAGATGAAAATGCACGACCTTGCGCTTCAGCTCTCGGATGAAATAACGGAATTCTCCCTTTTCTGTGAGAGGAATCAGATATCTTCAGCGAAGACCATAACCGTTCCGGAGTTCATGAAGACGAGAGGCTACTTCATCGAGCTCTCAAACAGCACGAGATCTCTCACCATAGGCGATGGAACTTACGAGGTGAGAGCAGCTCTTTCACAGATACCTCAGAACATCAAACTTCAGGGAAGAGCTTATCTCCCCTCAGATAGAGTTCGGTTGAGTTATGATCCGTCCTCCTCAACCCTCATGATTTCGGAGGCTGAATGATGAGGGAAAGGGCTGTCTCGGAAGTTGTTGGCTATATCCTCATTCTCGGAATTTTCACCATTTTCATCGCCTTTTCCTATGCCTACGTCCTCCCTTCGATTGAGAATCAGAAGGAGGATGTGAGGTTTGAGAATGCAAAGAATACAATGATTGAGATAACGGAGAGCATCAATGAGGTCTCAATTCTCAGCTTTTCCAACCTCAGTCATTCAAAATCTCTTAATTTTCAGTCTCCTTTCCCGGTTCTTGTTTACAGTGACTCAAGAATCGAAATTTCTGCAGGGTCTCTGGAGAGAGAGATCCCTCTGAAAACCATAGTTTATGAGAGCCGGAAGGGAACTGTTGGTTATGAGAACACTGGATGTTTTGTCGCATATCCTTCTGCATCCCTGCCTCTGCTCTCGCCGAGAATCTCCTTCCTTCAGGACACTTCAGGAAACATCTCGGTTTACATCCCTGTCGTAAAACTGAACATCAGCGAATCCTCCTTCTACGGGAAGGTCATCCTCAAAGGGTCTTTAGAGGAATTTTCCATAAATGACTCTTCAGAACTTTATCTTGAAATAGAGAGCGGTCATTTTCCGGAAGCATGGGAAAGATGCCTCAGGGAAGAGCTATCCAGAATTTCAGCATCATACGAGATTGGAAGAGATGGAAACACGGTTGAGCTCACTCTTTCGGGAAATCTGAGGATTTTCCTCTCCATTTATTCTGTCGAGATAATCTGAAGAAATTTCAAAAGAGAAAGGAAAATACTTAAAAGGCCGGAGAACGAAAAGCTTTTTACGGTGGTAATTCATGGGAAGGCGGAAAATTCTTGTGGTTGATGATGACAGGAATGTTCTTGAGACCCTGAAACTCGTTTTGGAGGAGAAGTATGAGGTGATAACCGCAACAAACGGAGAAGAAGCTGTTCAGTTATACAAGAGTCACAAGCCGGATGTTGTCTTGATGGACATAATAATGCCTGTTATGAACGGGGTGGATGCAACCAGGGAAATAAAGAAATATGATCCTGATGCCAAAATTATTGGAGTTACCGCATATGCGAGAACTCACAGGAACATTCTCCTGAAAGCAGGAGCTCTTGAAATTGTTGAAAAACCTTTCAGAAGGAGGGTACTTCTCGAAACAATAGAAAAGTATCTTCAGAAGTAGCTCCTCTTTATGGTATTTTTCAGTTTTGACGAAAGGAACAGCTTTCATGCCTACGTTCTCCTCAAAAAAGTGGTGAAATATTAAACATGAAACTTTTGGAAGAAGAATCTCCATAGAGAGCCTGTTTTCTCGGCTTAAAGAGAGGGCGAAGAGATTTAACAACAGATTTCCTTTCAACAGTTCCTTTAATTCTGTTCAAAACTTATTAGATATTTTTGCTGCTCTTTATAATTATTGGAGGTTGTTATCTTCACATGACTTGATTATAGTATCAAAAGCATTATATAGGACTAGCAAGGATAAGAAAAAGGGATAAAGAAATGAATGATATCCTTATACGATACGTCAATTCATTACCTGATATTTTGAGAGCTTTTTATAATTCTTCATCACAGTGGGAGTCTCCCTATGACTTGGGAAGACTTCGTGAATATTTTGTAAAAAATGTATTGGAATTTCATCTTCCGTCAGTTTTTGAGATTACTTCTGGGGAGATTATTGATTCAAAAGGAAATCGATCTTCACAACAAAGATATTGTTGTTTACCGTAGAGATTTTCCAAAATTGTCTATATCCTCTGATGTTTCGATGCTCTTTATCGAGGGTGTTAACAGCACGTTTGAAATAAAATCTACACTGAATTATAGTGAGTTTAAAAAAAGTTTAGATAATATTGCTAGCGTTAAAAAATTAGAAAGTAAGATACAACCATTTGCTGTCGGAGAAAAAGCTGGATATGTATTCTCATATATCTTTGCCTATAGTGGTCCAAGCAAAGACAAATTGATAGAATATTACGAGCAATATCTTGAAGAGAAAAAGTTATCTAAGTCTGAACTTTATTCAATAATGCCTGATGCAGTTTACATATTAGATAAAGATCTAATTTACAAAAATGATGGATTCGTATGGAAGAGAACAGGTGATGAGATAATTGTTACAACTGATTACCCATTTTCTTTTTCAAAATTTTTCTTCCACATTTTAATAACCGCTACCCGTTCCGATATTTATGCAATAGATTGGAGACCTTACTTTGAATAAAAAATAATCATTAAGAGTAATAATGTAAAAATTTATCATTTCAAAGAATAATTTCCTGAAAGTCCTTCGAAATTCGTTTAATGGTTTTGAACTGTGCATCGTTTTCTTCGATCGGAAAGAGAATTCCATCTGGGTAAAATCCTGAGATCCCTGCAGCCAGATGGTGGATGTTCTCAGATCTTCTTTTTAAATTTTTCAAAAGAGTTTTGTCCCCTGTGAAGAAATGTAATCTTCAGTATTAGGAAACCCTCTTTTGTATCATGCAGATCCATAATGGGATCTCGAAGAGGAGTTAAATTTAAATAAAAAAATTAAAAATATAATTTGTGGATCATACCTCATAGTTCATCAACCTTGCCTAGCAGATAGTATGCTATCTTCGCAAGATCGCCGATGTCAACTTCTTCGTTTCCGTTAAAGTCCGCTGCTTCATCAGAAGGTAACTTTCCGACGACAATGAATGCAACATGCACTATATCTCCTATGTCAATCCTATCGTTCCCGTTGAAGTCTCCCTTCATCGTTACCCTTACAGACCCATTCCTTATTTCATCAGGACTGAAAAGCTGTTCGGAACGAAGGGCAAATTCCGCCCCTGTTACATTCAGCCATGTGAAATCTCCGGGCTCTCCAATGACCTTGAATTTTATCTCGATTATCTTCGTTTCGTTTAGAGCATTGATGCCGTCAGTATTAACTAAGACCACGGAAACTCTACCCTCACTTGAGCTATTGTAAATGTTTCCGCCGACGAGCGATGCGACGTTAATGAAACTTATGACGCTTGAATCGAAGGTCAAAGTGAGGTTAAGACCGTGGAATTCCGCATTCGTGGTGCTTACAAAAATCATAACGGTTGAGTTCTTCGGCTTTGCATCTGAGCTGAGGCTCAGCACAACGTTTGGTATATTATTTGTTTCATCTTCAACAACCTCGAAGGTCTTCGTGATCTTTGTTCCAACCTTGTCCTTAACCTCAAGAGTGTAGGTTCCCTTACCGAGACCGCTTAGAGTTCTTCCAGAGTCATCAGCAAGAACCCAGTAATTGATTCCTCCGGAATAGTTCACAGAGGTCTTTGCCTCAAACTTGATGACATTGTTCGAATCGTAAACCCTCACATACTCGATTCCGGCATTTGAAGTTCCGTTGATGTAAACGGTGTGTCCTTTTATGAAGCTTGAAACGTCATCCTTATTTGCGGTTGCATCATTGAGCTTTGCAGTGAGCACTGGTTCTGAGACGGCAACTACTCTGTAGCCAAGAAGGGAAGTGCTGTTTGTTACAGTGACATTGTATTCTCCACTTTTTGTTATGATGTCCTTAGTTGCAAGCTGGAGCTCATTGTCTGAAGGTGTGCCAGAATAGAGAATGACGACCTGTCCTTCAGCATCGCCGGAAACTCCAACTGCCTTAACTGTTATCGCTTCAGCAGCTCCAGTTAGCTGAACGTGGAGCTTCTCACCCATCACTATTGAGTCGTTGAGGACGGTTGCACCTGTGTAGTACGCCTTTGCCGGAATCACTGCAAGCCCTGCGAAGACTGAGAGCACCATTACTGCTGCCATCACTATTGAGAGAATTCTTTTAGTTCCTTCCATACTTTATCTTCCTCCTTTTCAGAGGCTTTTTTAAAGGTGATGAAATGCCGAGAATTACAATAATTGTTATTTATATTCATGTAAAAATTTTACGAGATCTCACTTTAGTGACGAATGTTAAAATTCGATATTTGGCTAAATACGTTGATAATCCGTCTCAAATTGTCGATATAAGCAAGTATGAAAATTTTCCTGATTAGCAATAATATTTTGAATGCAAAACGATACACACCCTTAAGTGAAGATTCGGATAAAGCTCTTAAAGTTTTAACTCACGTCGGAGCTCTCCTTTCGAAAGTTTTTGACCAGGAAGTCCTCGAGGAAATGACCGACACCACTTCGGAAGAGGAGGAAGACTCCGCATAAAGAAGGTGTCGATATATTGATCTCTTTTCTCACAACCGCGCATGTGGAAAACTGCCTCTTCAAAAACCCAAACCCGCACGTATCCTCTGGCATGTCACACATTGCCATACAAGTTTCAATCCACCCCATTCTCCTTGCACAAACCGGTATTGAGGAAGAGTGATAAGCCCCCGGAATAGCAACCGGCTATCGTGGGTCAGAGTGGCTCACGGTGGGTGATGACCATGGGAAAGAAGAGAATTCACGTCTCTCTGGATGAGGAATTATATCGGGAAGCGAAGGAATTGGGGCTCAACCTCTCGACTTTTCTCGAAAACCGTCTCCGAGAGTTCCTGAATCCCGAAAAACACGCCGGGGGTGGGATTCGAACCCACGCGGTGCATAAGCACCACCGGCTCTCAAGGCCGGCGCTTTGGTCCACTTAGCTACCCCGGCAGCTGAAAGGGAGATTTTCCACTTCAAAGTATAAAGGTTGTGGTGGTATTAACGTGAAACATTTTTAAACATCTCCACTCACTCTTCTACGGTGACTCACAATGGCTCTTCATCCAGTTGAGTATCGATACGGGACAGAGGAAATGAAGAGGATATGGAGTGAGGAGAACAAACTCAATCTGATGGTTGAGGTTGAGATTGCTCTCGCAAGAGCTGAGGCAGAACTCGGACTGATTCCCCGGTGGGCTGCGGAGGAGATAGAGAAATGCAGAGGAAGGGTGAGTGTCGAGAGGGTGAAGGAAATTGAAGCAGAGATTCACCATGATGTGATGTCTGTTGTTAGAGCCATGGCCGAGCTGTGCGGCGAAGCCGGAGAATGGATTCATTTCGGTGCAACCTCGAATGACATTCTCGACACATCTCTTGCACTTCAGCTCAGGGAGAGCTTTGAGATAATAGAGAGAAAGCTGAAGAATCTGAGAGACATCTTTGTTGAGCTTGCCGAGAAGCACAAGAGAACTGTTTGCGCTGGAAGAACTCACGGTCAGATAGGAATACCGACAACTCTCGGTCACAGATTTGCACTCTGGGCATCCGAGCTTCACAGACATCTGAAGAGGCTCAGAGAGATCAGGGAGAGGGCTCTCGTCGGAAAGATAGGAGGGGCTGTGGGAACACAGGCATCTCTTGGAGAAAGAGGTCTTGAGGTTCAGAAAAGAACCATGGAGATTCTCGGACTGAAACCGGTGGATATAGCCAATCAGGTGATTCAGCGAGATATTCACGCAGAGGTCATCATGCTTCTTGCAAACATTGCAACCTCTCTCGACAAGTTCTGCACAACAGTGAGAAATCTTCAGAGAAGCGAAATAAGGGAAATGGAGGAGGGTTTCGGCGAAAAGCAGGTTGGAAGTTCAACAATGCCCCATAAGAGAAATCCGATAAGATGCGAGAACATCTGCGGTCTCGCAAGAATAGTGAGAAGCATGGTTGATGTCGCTCTTCAGAACAATGTTCTGTGGGAGGAGAGGGATCTCACGAATTCTTCTGCCGAAAGAGTCATGTTCGTTGATGCATTTGTTCTTCTTGACCACATTCTGACTCAGGCCATCAGGGTTTTCAGCGGAATAAGAGTGTATCCCGAGAACATGAGAAGAAATCTCGAGCTGATGAAGGGGGTCAACATGGCGGAAGCCATAATGATAGCTCTCGCAAAGAAAGGAGTTGGCAGGCAGAGGGCCCATGAGATTCTGAGAAGATGCTCAATGAAAGTTTATGAAACGGGAAGACATTTCAAGGAGATTCTGATGGAGGACGAGGAAGTGAGAAGACATCTCAGCGAGAAAGAGATATCAGAACTGATGAATCCCGAGAACTATCTCGGAACCGCTGTTCAGCAGATTGAGATGGTGATAGAAAAAATCAGGAGAGAGGGATGATAGGTTTCGACACATCCTCAGATTTCTCTTCGAATGTCCTCAGAATTGAGAAGAACTCCTGGAAGGTGTATTATCTCGGAGAGGAGGTTGATTTTGAGGGAGACCCTCTCGAGTGGCTGCTGAAACTTGAGGGAGAGTTCTCAGCAGCTCTTGTCGGCAGCGAAATTATCGGCGCAAGAGGTCAAACAGGTGTTTATCCTCTCTTCCTCTCTCCCTCAGGTTTCTCCACATTCCCATCTAAGAACTCGAGAACCGTTCGTGCGGGCGAGGTTCTGAAACTTTCCGGAGAGGTTCTGAGAGAGAGGAGGAAGTTCTCCTATCCTCCAAAGAGAATTTCAGATGAAAATGAGGCCATCAGAATTCTCTCCGAAGCCCTTGAGAGAATTCAGGCAAGAGGTGCCATTGCATTTTCAGGAGGTCTTGACAGCTCTCTGCTCCAGGCTCTCTGTGATGGAGAGCTCTTCTCAATCTGTGCTGAAGGAAGTCACGATGAAAAATGGCTTCCCAGAGCCGCTGGAATTCTCGGAAGGTCGCTGAATCTCAGAGTCGTCTCTGAGGAGGATGTTGGGAGAGCCATGAACAGGCTTCTGGAGCTCGGTTTCAGAAATCCGCTGGACATCTCCATAGGAGTTCCTCTGCTTCTTCTCTCAGAGTTTGTGAGAGAGAGCGGAGAGAGAGTTCTGATAATGGGTCAGGGTGCAGATGAGCTCTTCGGAGGATATTCCCGCTATCTCAGTTCAGAAAATCTGGATGAAGAGCTTCTCAGAGATCTGAATGAGCTTGATGTTGGCTTGGCAAGAGACAGCTCAATTGTCCTTCTCGAGGATCTTCACCCGCGATATCCATTTCTGCAGCCTCATGTCATAGAGACTGCTCTGAAGATCTCGCCGGAGCTGAAGATAAGGAATGGGGTGCGCAAATACATCCTCAGGAGAGTTGCAGAAAAATTCATACCGGGAGAGCTAGCATGGAAGGAGAAGAAGGCAATTCAGTACAGCACCGGAATTTTGAAGCTCATGAGGAAAATCATTAAAAGGAAGGGTTTTAAAGGATTGAAAGACTATCTGGAGGTTGAGTCGAAATGATTGATGAGGAAACCGTGAAACATGTTTCATGGCTTGCGAGGATTCATCTTGAGGAGGAGGAAATTAAGGAGCTTGGAGAGGAGCTCTCAAAGATACTCGAATATTTCTCTGTTCTGGATGAAGTTCAGGAGGATGTGGAACCTCTCTATCATGTGAATGAGCTGAAGAATGTTTTCAGAGAGGATGAGACCGAGGAGCCTCTCCCAAGAGAGGAAGTTCTCAGAAATGCTCCGAAGAAAGAAAACGGATATTTCAAGGGGCCGAGGATAGTATGATGATTCGGGAATGGATGGAAATCGAGGATAAAGAAGGGGCTCTCCTCAGAATCATTGAGAGAGCGAAAAGAAATGAGTTCAACGAGTTTATAACGGTGAATGAACAGGCAGCTCTCTCCGAGGGAGAGCTGAGAGGACTTCCGGTGGCGGTGAAGGACAACATCTCCACAAAGGGTATCGAAACAACCTGTGCATCCCGCATCCTTAAAGGCTATGTTCCACCTTACGACGCACATGTTGTGGAGCTTCTGAAGAACTCCGGCGCCTCAATCGTGGGAAAGACCAACATGGACGAGTTTGCAATGGGAACAACCTCGGAAACAAGCTATTTTGGCCCTGTGAGAAATCCATGGGATAAGAGGAGAGTTGCAGGTGGCTCCTCCGGAGGCAGTGCTGCTGCAGTGGCTGGAGGAGTCGTTCCAGCAGCTCTCGGATCAGATACGGGCGGTTCTGTCAGATGCCCGGCCTCTTTCTGCGGAATAGTGGGTCTGAAGCCAACATACGGCGCTGTCTCGAGATACGGACTGATTGCCTATGCAAATTCTCTCGAGCAGATAGGGGTCTTCGGAAATACAGTTGAGGATGTTGCCATCATCTTCAACATCATAAAGGGAAGGGATGAGAGGGATGCGACTTCAATGGACTCGGAGGATGTTCTCCCTCTGAGAGAGGATGTCGGAAAGGTGAGGATCGGTGTTCCGAAGGAGTTCTTTGGAGAGGGGGTTGATGAAGGAGTTGAGAGGGAAGTCTGGAATGCAATAAAGCTCATGGAAGATCTCGGAGCTGAATACGAGGAAATTTCGATGAGATACATGAGGTATGCGCTTCCAGCCTATTACATAATTGCAATGAGTGAAGCTTCTTCAAATCTCGCCAGATATGATGGAATTCGATATGGTTTGAGATTTGAGAATGACGAGGACTTTGAGAGCACGATATCGAAGATAAGAGCAGAAGGTTTTGGAAAGGAGGTAAAGAGGAGGATTCTTCTGGGAACCTATGCTCTCTCAAAGGGGTATTACGGAAGATATTATCTGAAAGCGCTTAAGGTCAGAAGGCTCATCAAAGAGGAGTTTGAAAGAGCTCTCAAGAAGTTTGATGTTCTCGCAACTCCGACGATGCCCTTCGTGGCACCAAAGATAGGAGAGATTAAAGATCCTCTGTCTCTTTACATGGCAGACGTCAACACAGTTCCTGTCAATTTGGCCGGAGTTCCTGCCATCTCAGTCCCATGTGGGCTCTCAGATGGACTTCCGGTTGGTCTTCAGCTCATAGGAAGGAGATTCGGAGAGAGGAGACTTCTCGAGATTGCGAGATGGTATGAGGGAGCTTCAAACTTCAGGAGGTTGAGCTGATGAAGGTTCTCATAGGTCTCGAGGTTCATGTTCAGCTGAACAAGCTGAAGAGCAAGATGTTCTGCAAAACCCCCACCAGCTATCACCACGCTCCTCCCAACACAGTTGTCTGCCCGGTTTGCCTTGGCCTGCCGGGAACGATGCCCACAATAAACAGAAAAGCTGTTGAATCAGCTGGTAAGGTTGCTCTTGCCCTTAACGCAGAAATTCAGGAGAGAACGATGTTCTACAGAAAGAACTACTTCTATCCGGATCTTCCGAAAGGATTTCAGATCTCTCAGTATGACTTTCCGGTCGGAGTGAACGGATATGTGATGATAGATGGAGATGAGGGTGAGAAGAAAGTCAGAATAAAGAGGATTCACATGGAGGAGGATCCGGGAAGACTCGTGCATATCGGAAGGATTGACAGAGCAAAATACACCCTCATAGATTATAACAGATCGGGAATGCCCCTTTTAGAAATCGTTACCGAACCGGATATGAACTCTCCAAAGGAGGCAAGAGCATTCATATCCAAGCTGAGAAGCATTCTCGAATATCTCGATGTTTTTGATGGATCTCTTGAGGGAGCCATGAGGGTTGATGCCAATGTTTCGATAGAGGGAGGCGCAAGGGTTGAGATAAAGAACATTTCCTCCTTCAAGGGAGTTGAGAAGGCTCTATCCTTTGAAATCACCAGACAGAAGAATCTTCTGAGGAGAGGAGTTCAGCCAAAAATGGAGACAAGACATTTTGATGAATCTCAGGAGATCACGGTCAGTCTCAGAGTGAAGGAGGAGGAGAGCGACTACAGGTATTTCCCGGAGCCGGATCTTCCTCCGATGGATTTGAGCGGATGGGCTGAGAAACTCAGAGCAGAGCTTCCCGAGCTTCCCGATGCAAGAAGAGAGAGGCTGATAGCCCAGTACGGGATCTCGGTTGAGCATGCGAAGATTTTAACCGGTGAGAGAGCTCTTGCGGATTATTTTGAGAGAGTTGCTTCGGAGGTCTCTCCAAAGCTTGCAGCTGCATGGATTTCTGATGTTCTCAAGGGTGAGCTGAATTACAGGGATATGAGCATCTCGGACTGTTTCCCGCCTGAAAAGATGGCTGAACTTCTGAAGTTGCTCGAGGAGGATGTGATTTCGGATAAAGCCGCGGTGATGGTGATAAGAAAGATGCTCGACGAGGGAGGAGACCCGAGAGAGATAGTGGAGAGAGAGGGTCTCAGAAAGGTGGATGAGGACATCCTTCCGGGTGTCGTTGCGTCGGTCATAGAGGAGAACGAGAAAGCTGTTAGAGATTATCTCTCTGGAAAGAAAGAGGCCATAAACTATCTCGTCGGTCAGGTCATGAAGAAGCTCAGAGGAAGGGCGGATGCCTCCAGAGTTTATGAACTCCTCGAGAGGAAGTTGAATGAGATTGATAATAACTGAGAAGCACAACACAGCGAAGAGGATAGCATCAATTCTGAGCAGCAAAGTGGAGAGCAGAAAAAAGGGAAAGATAAACTACTATGTTTTCGATAATACCATCGTTCTCGGTCTCAGAGGGCATATTGTATCTCCGGATTTTCCGGAAGAGCTGAAGAACTGGAAAAAGGTTGATCTGAGAGAGCTCATAGACGCTCCGGTAATCACAGTTCCCACAGAGAAGAGCATAGTATCATTTCTCGAGGAACTCGCACCCAGAGTCGATGAAGTCATCATCGCAACCGATTATGACAGAGAAGGCGAGCTCATCGGAGTTGAGGCTCTTGAAATAATAAGGAGAGTGAATCCTTCTGTGACCTTCAAAAGAGCCAAATACAGCGCAATAACGCCGAAAGAGATAAGGGAAGCCTTCAACAGGCTTCAGGAAGTTGATTTCAATCTTGCGAGCGCAGCAAGATCGAGACAGATAATAGATCTGATCTGGGGAGCTGTTTTAACCCGATTTCTCTCCTTAAGTGCAAAGAGATATGGCAAAAACTTCCTTTCCGCGGGAAGAGTTCAGTCTCCAACTCTGAGACTTCTCGTGGACAGAGAGAAAGAAATTGAGAACTTCAAACCCGTGCCCTACTGGGAAATATATGCTGATTTTCACGAGGGCTTCTCAGCAAAGCACCTGAAAGGGAGATTTGAAGCCAGGGAGGAAGCAGAAAGCACTGTGAGGAAACTCGGGAACAGAGGAGAGGTTATCTCTGTTGAGAGGTCGAGAAGAGCTGAAAAGCCTCCTGCTCCATTTGACACAACCTCTTTTCTGGCCTCAGCCTCCTCAATCGGTCTCAGCGCCTCAAAAGCGATGCAGATTGCAGAAGACCTCTACACTTCGGGATACATCTCATATCCGAGAACCGATAACACTGTTTATCCCTCAAGCATCGATCTCAGAGAGATTTTGAAAGAGCTCAGAAAAACAGAGTTCAGAAGTTTTGCCGAGGAAATTCTCAGCAAAAAGGAGATAAGAGCAACAAGAGGGAAAAAGGAGACGACCGATCATCCTCCGATTCATCCTGTTGCAGCAGCTTCAAGAGAAGAGCTCAAAGGAGATCACTGGAAGGTCTATGAGCTTGTTGTGAGAAGATTTCTCGCAACCCTGTCTGATGATGCCATCTGGGAGATCATGAAGGTGAAAATTGACATAAATGGAGAGTCCTTCGGAGTAACCGGAAGAAGAATCATTTCCGAAGGATGGCTGAAATGTTATCCGTATTCTCAGAGAAACGAGTCTGTTCTTCCCGAGCTGAAAGAAGGAGATTCTCTCAGAGTCAAGAAAATCAGACTTGAGGAGAAGAAGACCGAGCCTCCTCAGAGATACGGGCAGGGAAGACTGATAAAGCTCATGGAAAAGCTCGGACTTGGAACGAAATCAACGAGGCACGAGATAATCTCTAAGATTTACTCCAGAGGATATGCTCACGGAAATCCTCTCAGGCCGACCAAAACAGGAATTCTTGTTGTTGAGACGCTCAGAAAATATGCCGAAGTCATAACAAAGCCAGAGATGACGAGAATGCTTGAAGAAGAGATGGACAGAATAGCTGAGGGTAAGAAAACCGAAAAAGAAGTCATAGAGGAGTCCAAAGAGATGCTGAGAAAGGTTATCGATGTTCTTTACAGCAGAAAGGAAGAAATCTCGGATTCGATGAACAGAGGGCTCTCCGAGGAGAGAGTTTTTGGAAAATGCCCGGAATGCGGCTCAGATCTCGTGATAAGGAAGGGGAAAAAGGGGAGATTTGTTGGCTGCACCGGCTATCCGAACTGCAGATTCACGCTTCCTCTCCCTCCCTCCGGAAGAATAGTCATGACAAAGGAGCTCTGCGAAAAGCACGGTATAAGAAAAATAAAAATAATCAACAAGAAGGGAACATGGAATCTCGGGTGCGTTGCATGCAGTTATGAGGAATGGAGGGAGAAAAATGGAAGTTCTCGCTCTTGATGTTGGAACAGGAACAACAGATGTTCTTCTTTATGAAGAGGGAAGGGAAATTGAGAACTGCGTGAAGCTGATTCTTCCCTCTGCAACCAGAGTTCTTGCTGAAAAAATAAGGAAGGCCACGAGAAACAGGCAGGATGTTTTCCTTTACGGTCATGTGATGGGTGGAGGCCCGATTCTGCAGGCTGTCAGAGAGCATATAGAGAGTGGATTGAAGGTTTATGCAACAGAGGAATCCGCAAAAACCCTTCATGATAATCTCGAGAAAGTTAGGGAGCTCGGAGTCATAATAACAGAAAATTCCGATGCCATTGCTCTGAAAACAGGAGACATTCCTCTGGATGAGCTGAGAGAATTTTTAAGAAATTTTGAAGTCGAGCTTCCGGAGAGCATAGCCGTTGCAGTCCAGGATCACGGATTCTCGCCGTTTGAGAGCAACCGGGTTTTCAGATTCAGATGGATGAGGGAGATGCTCCAAAAAGATAACTTTCTTTTCAATCTCTCATTCGAGGATCCTCCCGATTATCTCACGAGAATGAAAGCTGTCGCAAGAATTGCTGAGAGAGATTTCAGAGATTGCATAGTCATGGACACAGGCTTTTCTGCTCTCGCAGGAGCATCTCCGAGATCTTCTGAGAGAACCCTCATAATAAATGCAGGAAACGGGCACACGCTGGCTGGAATTGTTGAGGATGGATATTTGCTTGGGATCTTCGAGCACCATACAAGAATGGTTGATGAGAGCTATCCGAAGATGATCGAGAAGTTCATAAAAGGAGAGCTCAGGTTTGAGGAGGTTTTTTCAGCAGGAGGTCACGGTGCGCTGATTCTTGAGAGAGCTGGAAGGGTGGAGAGAACCCTCATAGTTGGTCCGAGAAGAGAGAAAATAAGAAATTCTGGAATTGAGGGAGAATTTCCAGCTCCTTATGGGGACATGATGCTCACAGGATGTTTCGGACTTGTGAGATCGTTTTTATGGAGGAAGAGAGGTGATATTCCGATTTGACTCTCAGAATATACGTTTATCACGCTGAAGAATGCAATCCGAAGAAGTGCACGGCTCTGAAGCTTGAAAAATTTGGTCTTGTTAGAGTGAAAAAGAGGGTTGAGGAAATTCCTCCAAGAACCATTCTTCTGAACCCGTATGCGAAAGAGCTCCTGGCACCTGAAGATGCGAAATATCTGAAAAGAGGGATTGCTGCCTTCGACTGTTCATGGAACAGGGTGAATAAAGGAAGATTCAGGCTCGGAAGCTTCATTCACAGAAGACTGCCATTTCTGGTTCCCGCAAACCCAACGAATTTCGGGCATCCGAGAGAGCTGAGCACGGCGGAAGCTCTCAGCGCAGCCCTGTATATTCTCGGAGAAAGAGAGCTGGCGAGAGAGCTTATGAGGAAGTTCAAGTGGGGAGAGGTTTTTCTCGAGATGAACAGAGAGCTCCTCGAAGATTACAGCATGAGCTCGAGAGAGGAGATTGAAAAAATTGACTACGAGATGGAGGTGGGAGAGGGAAAAGCTTAAATCCGAGAAGTCCTTCAGAATATCTCCCATGGCGAGGTTTCCGGAAGCAGAAAACAGGCTTTTCAATGTGAAGATATGCATGAGATGCAACGCAAAGAATGCCATGAAAGCAACAAAGTGCAGGAAGTGCGGGTACAAGGGACTCAGACCGAAGTCTAAGGAGAGGAGAAGGTGATCCACTTCTTCAGCACTTCTTTTGAAATCCTCACATCCTCATAACTTCCTCTTGTTTCTATAACCAGAGGGACTTCTCTGAGATTGAGCTCGTGCAAGATGATCTCAAACGGAACACTTCCTCTTCCTATTGCCCAGTGATGGTCATGGATTCCATCGTTATCATGCAGGTGAAGGTATTTTATCCTCTTTCTGAATCTTCTCAGAAAATCCTGAATTCCTCCCTTCAGACTTCCGTTGTGAAGAGCTCTCCAGAGATGACCGACATCAAGATTCATGCCAACATTGAGAGTTTTGAGTATCTTCTCAATATCCTCCTCTGAAGCTCCATTTCCCACTCCGGAGTTCTCGTAAATCGCGGGAATATTCTTCGGGAGCACTTCTTTGAGAAATTCGATGATCTCGTCGAGATTCCCGTCTTTTGTAACATGGAAGATGTAATACGAGGCGCCGATCTCTTCTGCAAGGGAAATTTCCTCCTCCAAGATCCTGAGGGAGCTCTCAGCGCTGCACGAGAAGTTCAGCCTGTCGTGATTTGAGTGAATGGAAATGAGAAGTGGAGCTGAGGATAGATAATCCTTAAAGGGTTTGACCGTTTCAAGAGGATCGTAATTCAGGTTTATTTCCATCAGCCTGAAACCCTCTCTCTGAGCAATTTCCAGCCTCTTCTCAAATGGAAACTCTCTTAGACTCGAAGAGCTCACTCCGAGGAGAGTCTTCTCTCGAGCCTTCTCCTCCTTTCTTCTATCCCCTTCCAGTGAGAGCCGATCCAGTACTCCTTCCCGCATTCCCTGCACCTCCACTTCTCTCCTTCAACCTCCTCAAGCAGTCCGTTGCAGACCGTGCACCTCTCGGGCTCATCAGTCCTGAGATTGAAGTTTGAGAAAACTTCAAAAAGCTGCTCCTCAAGCTCATCGGAGCTCAGAAGATATGCATCGAGCTTCATGAGAAGAGCCCTTCTGTAAAGCTCTCTGTCCCTTGTCAGGAGAATTCTTCCTTTTTTAGCCTCTTCCAGAAGCTCGTCATCTCCTCTTACCTCTGAAACATCGCAACCGAAAATCCTCATCCACCTTGCAAGCTTTCCCAGCATCTCGTCAGCAACAAACTTCGGTTTCATAGCTCGTCAAGAGTCCTGTGAACCTCAAACTGAACGTCTCTGTTTGCTCCGTAAAATGCTCTCACACTCTTGTTATATCTCTTTCTCAACTCCTCTGCCACGCTTCTTCTCACTATCACAGGTTTCCCACTCTTCAATCTGAGCTTTCTGAGTGCTGTGAAGCTCTCCTCTATCCCGTATTCCTCCAGAGCTTTCAGATACTCCTCAAGGCTTCTGATCTTTATCACTTCCTCTTCGGATATGGAGATCCCTCCTCCAGAATTCTTCTCGCGGCAACTCTCTGAGCTTCCGGAGCAAGTCCTCTTTTAACCGCCTCTCTCCTGAGTTCCCTTATTATTTCGGGAAGCTCTATCTCCATCGGGCAGATTGATGCACATGAGTTGCAGGTCGTGCACAGAAAGAGTCCTCTCTCAACAGCTCTCTCAGGACCCTCGATGAAATAGGAATATGCAATTCCTCTTGCACTTCTGTGTCCGGTAAATCCGAAGAGGGGAGCTGCAACATTTGAGACCGGGCAGACCAGAACACATGCTCCGCAGCCTATGCATCTTGCAAGTTCCGGAAACCTTCTTATCAGCTCTCTTCTGCCGTTATCCAGGAGAATCACGTGCATTTCCTTTGGCCCATACATTCCTTTCACGATTTTCTTCTCTATATCTCCTGTCTTGCTGGGACCGGAGATGAGATCAACGTAAGCAGTTATTGGTTTTCCGAGAGCATACAGAGATTGAACCTTGGCAAATGTAACAGTGTCCTCTGTGCTCCGCACTATTCTGTCTATTGCGAGAACTGCAATGTGCTTTTCAGGAATTCTCGTAACAAGACTGATGTTTCCCTCAGAGTGAACAAGAGAGATGACTCCTTCCGAGGAGAATGAATTTGCACCGCTTATACCGACTTTCGCCTTCATGATGTATTTGAGAGTGTCATCCCTTATGAAATTCGCAATTGCCTCGGGCTCAGGAGGTATTTTCGTCCCGAAGATCTCGGAAAGTCTCTCTGCTATGAATTTCGAGGAGAGGTGAGCAGCCGGACCTGTTGGATGGGTTATTTCCTCGTTCAGAAGCTCCACTATTCTGTCACCCACGTCAGTTGGAATAACGCTGATTCCCATCTCCGCTGCTCTCTCATCAAATTCAATCTCTCTCAGAACATTCGATTTCGCTTTGACAACCATCTCCTCATCTCCGATCTCCTCGAAGATGTATTTCAGAGCATCCTCTCCGGTCCTGGCTCTGAAAACACTGCATCCGGAATTCTCAAAATTCTCCTCCGCAATTTTAAGAAGCTCATCAAGATTCCTTATTGCCTCATCCCTTCTCTCCTTAAGTCTTCTGACCGCCTCCCTCTGCTCTTCGGTCATCTCCTCTCTCAGTCGCTGAATCACGAGGGAGAAGCTCCTCATCCTTGTCTCTATCTTCTCGTCATCCTGAAGCAGCCTCGGAAGTTCATCAATCATCTTCAAGAGCCTCCTCAACAACCTCGATCAGATCTCTCACCTCAAGAGATTCTGAAGCCTCGCTGAGATTTCTCAAACAGAAAGGACACGAGGTCACGAGGCGGGAAACTCCGAGATTTTCAGCCTCTCTGATTCTCATCTCGGAGAGCTTTTTCGAGAGCTCCGGAAAAGACATTCTGACTCCTCCTCCACCACCGCAGCACCATGAAAATTCTCTGCTCCTCTCCATCTCCACAACACCAATTCCAAGCCTTCGAAGGAGCTCTCTCGGAGCATCATAAATTCCAAGACCTCTGCCAAGATGACACGGGTCATGGTACGCAACCCTCTGATTCATCCCTCTCCTCTCATCAATGACTTCGAGAAGGAATTCTGAAATGTGAACTGCCTCCGGAAGCTCGGGAAACTCCTCTCTGAAAGTTGAAAGACATCCCGGACACCCAGTAACTATAAGCTCTCCTTCCGGCATTTTTTCAATCAGTTTTCTCCTGTTCTCCTCGAATTCATCCCTGAAGCCCGTGTTTCTGAGGACTGAACCGCAACAGAGCTCATCGAATACTCTGTATTCAACTCCGAGTTTTCTCAGAATCTTCTCAAACTTCTCCCTGATTTCAGGGAATCTCTGAGACGTGGTGCATCCCGGGAAATAGATTATCATCCTCACACCTCGGAAGAGGAATTTTTGACACGCAGGGATATAAATTCCTTTTTATTTCATCTTCAGAAGAAGAAAAAAGTTGCGAGAGGGGCAATGAGAAGAGCGGGAAGCATGTTGCCAACTCTGAGTTTTCTGAGCTCAAGAAGATTTATCCCTATGGCAACAATCAGAAGACCTCCGGTTGCCGTGAACTCTTTTATCATCATCTCGCTCATCAGAGAGCTGAGCCGGGAAGCAAGGAGAAAGAAGGAGCCCTGATAGAGAAGGACGCTGAGGGCTGAGAAGGCAACTCCTATTCCGAGAGCGGAGGCAAGAACAATCGAGGCAACTCCATCGAGCATTGACTTGGCAAGAAGAATTGAGGAATCTCCGGTGAGACCCT
Organism: Candidatus Mnemosynella bozhongmuii; assembly: GCA_014361165.1. Taxonomy (GTDB): domain Archaea; phylum Halobacteriota; class Archaeoglobi; order Mnemosynellales; family Mnemosynellaceae; genus Mnemosynella; species Mnemosynella bozhongmuii. Next base: position 1,014 of record JACIWD010000079.1, on the reverse strand, counting down.
CCTGCATTGGACCCAGGATTGCCATCGGACCGACGCAGTAGAGAAGAGTTGCGGTCACGAAACCTTCAGTAAAGCGTCCTCTCTTCAGCCTCACCTCAAGAGCTCTTCCAATTTTCTCCAGCCTCTCTTCAATTCCCAAAAGCTCTCCGAAGATGACGCCAAGAGCAACGCTGAGGGTTGGTATGAGGACATTCTCAGTCTTCAGAGCCATCTGAAGCCCTATGAGAATCACAGGGAGCCCGAGGACATTCATGAGAGCTCCTCTCAGCCCTTCATTCAACCTCTCTCCTATGAGAACTCCGGCAAGCGAAGCTATCAGAATGCTTGCCGAATTAATGATGGTCCCCAGCATGCTCAGAGGAAGAACATTTTCGCTTCTGGATTCTGCTCACGGTATTTCCTGATGTAATCCCCCCTCACAGGATAGAAAATGTCAATCACCTTGCAGTCAACATCTCCGATGAAGGCACCGTGAACAACATTTGGAGGAAGATAGAGAACATCTCCTTTCTGAACCCTGTAAATCTTCCCGTCTATGATTTCATCGCAGTAACCGTCTATGACGATCATTATCTGCTCCTCAGGATGGCTGTGAAGCTCAAAGATGCTTCCCGCCTTCATTGTTAAAAAGCTCACAAGCACGTTCTCACTTCTGAGAAGGTGCGAAAGAGCTCCGGATGTGAGCTCGGTTAAGGGAATCTCTTCATAAGGTCTCACAACATATTTCTTCCTTTCCTCCTCGCTTGCGACCGGAAAATCCTCTCGCTTCATAATCTTTCACCTCTCCCACAGTTCTGTCATCCTTCATATAAAAATCCTCCCTCTGATGGTTCTGTTAATTTATTGCTGGCGCATTCTATGGATTTTGAGAGGACTGCATCACCGGGACTGTGAGCATGGATGAAACGACTTGGCTTCTCCGGCCCTGAGATTTTCGATAGAGCATTCACAATAGAGTTTCACAAGGTAGGCTGGTTTAACGAATATGTCTTTATCTTCTTGAAGAAGCGGTCC
>JACIWD010000078.1 GCA_014361165.1 Candidatus Mnemosynella bozhongmuii | reverse complement strand
AGGATTCATGCGAGAACACTCTGGGCAGCATCACAGCCTCAAACAACTCCGATTATGGAATTTATCTGAAATCTTCAAGCAACAACAACTTGAGCAACATCACAGCTTTGAACAACTCCAATTATGGGATTTACCTCTCTTCTTCAAACAACAACATCCTATCAAACATCACAGCTTCAAACAATGACTACGGCATCCTCCTCTCCTCTTCAACCAACAACACTCTGAGAAACACCACACTCTCAGACAACCACTACAACTTCGGAATCCTTGGTTCAGATCTCAATCACTTCATCCAGAACATAGACACAAGCAACACTGTGAACGGAAAGCCAATCTACTATTACGTCAGCGAAAGCGATAAAGTCATTCCGAGTGACGCAGGATTCATCGGAATCATCAACTCAAGGAATATAACTGCAAGAGATCTGATTCTGACAAACAACTCTCATGGCATCCTGATAGTAAACTCAACAGATTCAGCAATGAGTCATGAGCCAAATGAATCTCCCGGTTTCGGACTTCCCGCTCTGGTGGCATCGTTCTCCATTCTTGCGTATCTCACGAGAAAAATGCGAAGAGATTCAGAATAAACTTGAGATGATTGTGAGAAGGACAGATAGAATCATTATTGCAGCAAGAAACAGAGCCAGAATTGCCTTCCAGTTCGAAGACCTCATTTTTCTCTCCTCCTCACGAAAACCTTCTGATAATCTGGAATGTTATGATGAGTGCAAGAATTCCCAGAGCTATCTGAAATCCCGGAACCTCAACAGTGCGAGTGCTCTCAGGAGTGGTCTCTGGCGTCTCGGAAACCTCGGAAACATGTTCGGAAATATGGGTGGAGGGCTTTCCGAGAATTGCAAATTTTGTCAGGTGGTCCACAGAGGCTATTAGAGAATCATCTCCTTTGACTTCCGTTCTGAGCTCCTCCCATACCATCCTCTCCTCGCTGTATCTTGCTATCACGAGATCCTCCCTCTGAACTCCTTCCGGAAGGCTCTCAGGATCATATCTCATTATCAGGAATGCCGGAGGATCAAATTTTGCTCCCTCTGGCCCGAGTTCGTAGATCTCTCCTATGATAATGGCATCTGGAGGCATTTCAGGCCTCTCTTCAGCGGGTTTTATGGTTATTTCCCTCACAACTTCTCCATTCAATTTAACCGTGGTTCCCTTCAGAATCTTGAGGGTCAGCTCCCTGTTCTCCGAGGAGATCTCCAGAGTCTCTCTAATAAGACCATTTTCATCTACCGGAAGTGAAAATGTGAAGGACTCTTCTCTGGATGGAGTAACCTCTGTTTCCTCAGGCCGAGGAGCCTGAGATGACTCCTCTACGCCACCTCCACCGAAAGTTGAACCGCTGGAACTCGGAGCCTGAGAGCTTCCTTCCTCGACTATTATGACCTCTCCGTTGAAAACATCCGGATGAATGAGATTGAAAGAAGAATCACTGAGAGAAGCCGAAATCCCGATCTCGGAACTCTCACCAGGAGATCCGATCGCTCTCATCGTGAGGTTAATAAGAACGAAACTTTCTCGATTTATCTCTTTTTCGAATATTATCATTATTCTTGCAGTTCCGTTCTGAATGTTATCTGCCTTGTAAAAGTATTCAACATCTCCAATTTCATATCCTTCAAATGACAGCACCTCTGGATCATACTGAATCGTTTATATCCACTCCCACTATATCTTTA
>JACIWD010000077.1 GCA_014361165.1 Candidatus Mnemosynella bozhongmuii | reverse complement strand
TTCGAGAATTTCCGGGAAGTCCGTTATCAGCTGGGAGACCCTCAGAAGGACATCCTGGATTGCCTCTATGTCATATCCCTTCGAACCTCTGTAACCTTTAAGGATTTTTCCGCTTTTTATCTCATCTATCATCTCTCTTGCCTCTTCTCTTGTTATCGGTGCCAGTCTGAAGGAAACATCTTTGAGAACTTCCACGTAGATTCCTCCAAGCCCGAACATCAGCATGTTATCGAACTGCGCATCTTTCGTGCTCCCCACTATGGTCTCCACTCCTCCGGAAACCATCTGCTGGACCAGAACACCCTTTATCTCAGCATCTGGCACATATCTCTTAACGTTCTCTATTATCTTGTTGTAGCTGAGCTTGGCCTCCTCATCAGACTGAATTCCGACCACAACGCCACCGACATCTGATTTGTGAACGATCTGCGGCGAGAGTATCTTCATCACCACCGGATATCCGAGCTCTCTCGAAGCTTTAACAGCTTCTTCCTCATTCTTCACTATTCTGGATTTCACAACCGGAATTCCGTAGGCATCGAGAATATCCAGAGTTTCAAGTCCGAGATATGTTATGCCCTTTCTCCTCGCGGCATCTATTATCCTTCTCACCTTCTCTCTGTTAACCTCAAACCTCACGAAATTTCCTCTCTCCTTTCTTCTGTTCTCTTCAAAGGTAACCATGGCCTTGAATGTCTTTGCAGCTCTTTCAGGATCTAAATAGTTGGGGATGCCGTTCTCTCTGAGAATCCTCACACCCTTTTCCATCAGCTCTCCACCCATGAAAGAACAGAGAATGGGCTTCCTGTATTTCTTCGAGATCTCAACTATTACCTCCGCAACCTCCTCAGAACTCGTCATGGCCTGAGGAGTCACTATGCAGAGAACACCGTCAACTCCCTCATCCTCCATGACAGCCTCAAGAGCTTTTCTGTATCTATCCGGCCTCGCATCTCCGAGAACATCAACAGGATTGTAGAAGTTTGCTGCCGGTGGAAGAGCCTCTCTGAGCCTTTTTACAGTCTCATCGCTGAACCTCGCAAGCCTCAGACCTTCTTTCTCACATGCATCAGTTGCGAGAATTCCCGGACCTCCTGCATTTGTGACAATCGCAATTCTGTTTCCATTTATCCTCGGCTGCGTGCTGAAGGCTCTTGCCCAGTCGAACATCTCCTCGACACTTCTCGCTCTGAGAATTCCATACTGTTTGAATGCTGTCTGATAGGCAACCTCCGAACCCGCGAGAGTTCCGGTATGGGACGATACTGCACGAAGACCTGCGGTTGAGGTTCCTGATTTCAGAACTATTATCGGCTTCTTTTTCGAAACCTCTCTTGCGAGTTCAATAAACCTTCTTCCCTCTTTTATTCCCTCAAGATATGCAAGTATCACTTCTGTGTTATCATCTCTGTGAAAGACCTCAAGAAAGTCAGTCTCATTCAGATCAGCCTTATTTCCGAGACTCACAAATTTTGAAAAACCAACATTCTCAACGAGTGTCCAGTCAAGAATTGCCGTGCAGAGAGCACCGGACTGGGACATGAATGCTATGTTCCCCTTTCTCGCCATTCCGGCTGCAAAGGTTGCATTCATCGGTGTATGGGTATCTATGATTCCCAGGCAGTTTGGACCGAGCATCCTCATTCCATATTCCTTGACTATTCCCAGGCACTCTCTTTCAAGCCTTGCCCCTTCTGTTCCCGTCTCTCTGAAGCCCGCAGAGATGACAATAACATATTTCACCCTCTTCTGACCGCACTCCTCAAGAACCTGAGGAACTATTCTGTTGGGAACGACAATAATGGCAAGGTCCACCTTGTCAGGGATTTCCTTCACAGACTTGTAGCATTTCAGCCCCTCTATCGTCTCTGCCTTTGGATTCACAGGATAGATTCTTCCCCTGTAGGTCTTCTTCAGATTCATCAGAATGCTGTGACCCACAGATCCGACATCCCTTGATGCTCCTATTACAGCAATTGAATCCGGATTAAACATTCCTTCCAGCATGCTCTTCACTCCTCTTTTCCACGTCATTTGCCTTAAAATCTTTCCATTCTTTTCAAAAGGGAAAAAATAATATATGGCTCTGCTCTTATCCCACCTCCCGAATGAATGCAGAAGCATTTCTAATCATGGGAGATTCCGTCAGATGCGAAGATCTCTTCTATTTCACGGGCTTTCTCTCGGAGGATGAGTTTGCATATCTGAGGGTTGGAGGCGAAGAATTCATTCTCATCTCCCCGATGGAACTGGAAAGAGCAGCTAAGGAGTCCAGAGTTTCTGCAAAATCTTTCAGAGAGTACGGGAGGAGCATCGAAGATGCGGTTATCGGGTTTCTGAAATCAAGAGGAATTCAGGAGATCAGCGTCCCTTCATATTTTCCTGTTTCGCTTGCGGAGAAGATGAAAGATGAGGGAATGAAAATCAGGATCATCGGAGAAATTTCGGAGAGAAGAGTTAAAAGCGAGGAGGAAATTGAGAAAATAAGAGTGTCTCAGAGGATTGCCGGAGAGACCGTAAATCTCCTTCTCAGAGTTCTGAAAAGAAGCAGGGAAATTGGAGGGAAGCTTTACTACGGCGGAGAACCACTCACATCCGAGAGGCTAAAGAAAATTGCAGAATTGAAGCTTGCATCTCTCTCATCCTCATGTGAGACAATGATAGTGTCATCTGGAGAGCACAGCTCCATTCCCCATCACCGCGGCGAGGGAGAGATTCTTCCCGGTGAACCGGTTCTCCTGGACATCTTTCCAAAACACACAGTTCTGAGGTATCATGGAGACCTCACAAGGACTTTTGTCAGGGGAGAGGCACCTCAGGATGTGAAGGATGCATTCTATCACGTTTTAAATGCTCAGAAAATTGCCATTTCGATGATCTCAGAGGGAGCACCATGCAGAGAGATTCATCTTTCTGTCAGAGACTACTTCGAGGAGCATGGCTACAGGACCGATATGAGGAGTTTGAGAGGTTTCATTCATTCCACCGGACATGGAATAGGCCTCAGGGTTCACGAACCACCATCAATATCGGAGAACAATGAAATCCTTGAATCCGGAAATGTTGTCACCGTTGAACCCGGTCTGTACTTTCCCGGAGATTTCGGAGTGAGGATTGAGGATGTTGTGGTTGTGAGAAAAAACACCGCTGAAATCATAGAGAGCGGAGTTGAAAAAATTCTGGAGGTATGAGAAAGTGGAAGCTCTTGAAAAATACAGAAAAGCAGGAAGAATAGTCTCGGAAATTTTAAGAGATGTTCCATCAAAGGTTGAGAAAGGTCTTTCAATCATCGAGCTTGCGGAGTGGATAGAGAAAAAGATTGAGGAGAAGGGTGGAAAACCTGCCTTTCCGTGCAACATTTCAATGAATGAGGATGCAGCTCACGATACACCCTCTCCCGGAGATGAAAGGGTTTTTGAGAACCAGATAGTGAAGATCGACATCGGTGTTCATGTGGATGGCTACATTGCGGATTCAGCCATAACTGTTGATCTCAGAGGCGAGGAAAGGCTTGTGGAGGCTTCTGAAAGAGCACTTGAAGAGGCAATCTCGATCGTGAGAGCAGGAGTGAAGACAGGAGAAATAGGTAAAGTTATCGAGGAGACGATAACCTCGATGGGCTTCCGCCCTGTTGTGAATCTCGGAGGTCACGGACTTCAGCGCTATGATGTGCATGCACCTCCTCACATTCCAAACAGATTTATCAGTTCCTCCAGCCATGTGCTTCAGGAAGGGGATGTTATAGCAATAGAGCCTTTCGCGACAGATGGAGCAGGAAAGGTTGCTGAAATCAACAGAGTTGAAATCTTCAGGGTCTCCTCTCTCCGCCCCGTGAGACATCCAAAGGCAAGAGAGCTTCTCGAAGAATTGAAGGTTTATAAAGGTCTTCCGTTCTGCAGAAGGTGGATAAACAGAGAGGGCATTGATTTTCTTCTGAAACAGCTCAGAGTTTCGAGAGTTCTTGAGAGCTATCCTGTTCTCAGAGAGGTTGCGGGAGGTCTCATATCTCAGTTTGAACACACGGTCATAGTGGAGAGGGATGGCTGCGAGGTTATTACTGCTTAGCAAAAATCTTTATTTCTCATCGAACTCTTATGTATGTGGAATCATGGAGGCAGAAAAGGTTAAGCTTCAGATCGTGGAGCTCCTGTTAACGGCAAAGATATACAATGAGAATGAGTCGCTTGATGAGAATGATTTGCCGAGGAGAATAAGGAAGCACTTCTGGGATCTCTCCGCGGGAGGAGTGAGAAGACCAATCGTCGTAAAGAAGGCCGATCTGATACGTCTTTTCGGAGATTCTGCCGAGAGAGCTCTGAAGAACATTCCGTTCATTTCTTCAGATGAGCTCGGAAGGGAATTCAGCCTGACGGATTTCAGGGTTGCTGCAGAGTGGTTCCTCAAGAGAGGGGGAGTGGAGAGAATCAGAGAGAATCCTGTGCTTGCATTCTTCTATCAGAGCTATGATTCTGTTGATGTCTCGTATGAAGATGTCAGGAGCAGAAATCCCAGGAAGGAGAGCGATGTTGAGTGGGTGAAATCTCTGATAGAGAGGCTTGAAAGGGATGAGAAATCCGCAATCAACCTCCTTCTCATATTCTCGCCTGAGGAAATTGAGGAGAGGGTTGATGAAATAATTCTCACAGAAATTCAGGAGAGGAAAATAGAGAAGATTTCAAAAGCGATGGAGCACAGAGATTACCTGAAGGAGATAGGAGTGAGAGATGTTGGAAAGATGCTTTTCATCGGTCCTCCCGGAACCGGAAAGACAACTCTGGCAAGAAATCTTTCCAAGAAATTCGGAATTCCTCTTTTAGAAGCTCGCCTCTCGATGATAGTCAGCGAATATCTCGGGGAGACATCGAGAAACATTGACAGAATATTCTCTCTTGCGAAAAAATTTGCACCGTGCATACTCTTCATAGACGAGTTTGATTACATAGCAAAGAGGAGAACCTCGGATGAACACGCTGCACTGAAGAGAGCGGTGAACACTCTTCTCAAGGCAATTGATGAAATATCTCTTGTTGAAGACGGGGTTCTTCTCATAGCAGCGACAAATCATCCCGATCTTCTGGATAAGGCTGTATGGAGAAGATTTGATGAAGTCGTTGAGTTCCCGCTTCCGGATTTGGAGATGAGAAAGAGGATTCTGAAACATCTTTTGAGGAATATCGGAGAATATGATGTTGAGGAGCTTGCAAGAAGGACCGAGGGCTTCTCGGGAAGCGATTTAAAGATGCTTGTCAAGGATGCGGTTCTGAATGCTCTCGCCTCAAACAGAAAGAAACCGGAGATGAAGGATTTTCTGGATTCAATCTCAAGAATTGAGGAAAGAGAAGATTTGCGGGAGAAATTTGAATGAGGATAACCCTTCTCGGCACGGGCGACTCTGTTGGCACTCCGAAGATAGGATGTGAATGCAGAACATGCAGGGAAGCTCTCAAAGGAGGAAAAAGCAGAAGAACGAGATTTTCCATCATGATTCAGAGTGAGGGAAAGGTTATTCTGATTGACACCTCTCCGGATCTCAGATGGCAGCTGATAAGAAACAGAATCTCTTTTGTTGATGCTGTCATCTGGACGCACTCCCATTATGATCATTACGCCGGCTTTGGGGATTTCTACAGAGTTCAGGATAATGTGAATGTTTACGGAGAGAAGAAAACCCTTGATTATATTCTTCATTACCTTCACTTCATGAGCTACAGAAGAAATGACGTTGAACTCATGAAACCCTTCAGGATAGGTTCTCTCTCATTCACACTCTTTCCCGTGAATCACTACTGCATCGGAACACCATGCGGAGTTGTCGTTGAGGAGAAGGGAAAGAAGCTGGTGATAAGCGGAGATACGAACAGGAACATTCCGGAGGAGTCCATTGAACTGATGAGGAATCCTGATGTTTTCATAGTCGATGCAATAGTTCCTCCGGGATACAGGGTTAAGAAGCACATGAATGCTGAAGAGGCCCTCGAGCTTGCTGAGGAGATAGGAGCTGGGAGAACAATCCTCACACATCTCAGCCATCTTTATCCACCGCATGAGGAGGCATCCGAAACCTATCCTCTCGGATATGATCAGATGGTGATCGAGCTTTGATCGCGGGAGTTGATGTTGGAGGTGCAAATACAAAGATATGCACCGAAGATGGAGCCTTTATTAAAGTCATCTATCAGCCTCTCTGGAAAAAGAAGAGTCTCGAAGAGGTTCTCTCACTGATACCCGAGGACTCAGAAGTTGCTGTTGTGATGACGGGAGAGCTCTCCGATGTTTTTGGCAGCAAGCTTGAAGGGATAGAATGGATAGTGAAAGAGGTGAAGAAGAAATTTCCGGATGCAAAGTTCTTTGGTCTCGACATGAAATTTCATTCTTCTGCATCTCCTCTTCTTGATGCCTCTAACTGGCTTGCATCATCCCTCTTCATCTCGGAGATCTTCCCTGATGTTCTCTTTGTTGATACCGGGAGCACAACCACGGACATCATTCCCGTGGTCGGAGGAAAAATCCGGGCTCATCTGAGCGATTTCGAGAGAATGAAGAATCAGGAACTCCTTTATTTTGGAGTTCTGAGAACACCCGTATCTTCATTATTACCTCATTTTGAGCATGAGAACAGGAAAATCAGAATTGCCTCGGAATATTTCGCATGCGTGGGTGACATCTATCTTCTTCTCGGCCATCTGAGGGAGGAGGATTACATCTGCGAAACTCCTGATGGAAGGGGAAAGAGCATGGAGGATGTGAAGAGGAGAATATCGCGAATGTTCTGCGCTGATCCGGAGGAGCTTGATGAATCTCTGATTTTCGAGCTCGCAGAGAAAGTTATGGAGGTGCAGATTGATGAGATTGAGAGCTCTCTCAGAAGGCTCTCCTCAGAACACAGTCTTTCGGATGTCTTTGGCTGCGGAATCGGAGAGTTTCTGATAAGAGAGGCATCTGAAAGGGCCGAGCTCGAATATCACTCCGCTCAGGAAATCTTTGGAAAGGACATTTCAACAGTATTCACAGCATATTCTGTTGCGAATTTGATGAAAAAGAGGAGCTCTCAGCTCATGTAGGCTGAGAGCTTGGATTCTATGAACTGTCTTGGGACCGCTCCTATTATTTTATCGACCAGCTTGCCGTTCTTGAATATCAGAAGTGTTGGTATGCTCATTATTCCGAATCTCATGACAGTTTCTCTGTTCTCATCAGTGTTCAGCTTTCCAAAAACAACCTTTCCAGCATAATCTCTTGCGAGCTCATCGATGACAGGAGCGATCATCCTGCATGGCATGCACCAGGGAGCCCAGCAGTCTATGACAACGAGCTCATTCTTCCTTATCACCTCATCAAAATTCTCATCGGTCACCTCTATCGGTTTGCTCAAACTATCACCTCCTTTCCTCTCCATTCTTTCAAGCATCTTTTTTAATTTTCTCTCCTTTATTCTCTCTATCTCATCTTCCATATCCGACACCTCTTCAGGTGTCATCTCTCACTTTCCTCTTACTTCTATTTAAAGTTTTGCATGATATTTACAAAACCATGCAAAACTTTAAATGCCATGAGCATCATAGTTCATGAAACTTGGAGTAATTCTTGTGAAATCGCCTTTCGGATGAGAGGATAAGAGAGCTCCTCAGAAAAGTCGGAGAGAACGGAAGAATTTATGTTTGCGGTGCAAGCGCCCAGGCAAGAGGGCTGAAGAAAGAGGATCTGGCTGATTTCATCATTTCGGATGACTCCTACGGAGATCTCGTGGATCTCGTTATGGAGAAATGGGATAAAGTTGTGGTTTGCTGAGAGGTGAGAAAAATGGAAAAGAAGAAAACACTTACAATTCTTCTCTGCAGAGGGCCCTATGCCTCTGAATATGCGGATATAGGTGTCGGAATAGCGAAAAAAGCAATGGAGAAGGGTTATGATGTGAGAATGTTCCTCTATATGGACGGTGTCTGGGTTCAGCATGCCAGACAGTCACCGAAGGTATTTCCGAATGTCGGAAAGGAGCTTGAAGAGGCGATAAAACTTGGAGCTGACGTGAGAGCATGCGAGAGATGTTCGAGTGCGAGGGGAATAAATGAAGAGGACATAATCGAGGGCGGGAAGATAACCTCGCTGTACGACTTTGTTCAGATGCTGAAGGAATCTGACAGAGTTCTTCCAATTCTGGGGTGATGAAGATGAACAATTCAATTCTTCTCTGTCTTACTGTCGGACCGTACGGGCACGAGGATGCATTTGCCGCGATAGCTCTCGGAAACGCAATCCTGGCGAGAGATATGGAAATCTCCATTGTGCTGAGAGATGACGGAGTTTATGTCGCTCACAGGGATCAGGATCCTTCAAAAATAGGGGTTCCGAACAATCTTGATGTTCTCAGAGATTTCATGGAGCTTGGAGGAAAGGTCTATGTCAGCGAGAGCGACATGAGGGAGAGAGGTCTGAAAAAGGAGGATCTGGTGGATGGCGTCGAGCTCATAAGCAGCTATCTCGAGCTCATAGAATCGCATGATGTTATTTTAACATTCTGAAGGAGGTGAAAAATTTGGTGAAAATTAGGGTTGACACGAGAGGCATGAACTGTCCTCAGCCGCTTGTTGAAGCAAAGAAAGCTCTGAGAAAGGTTCAGTCCGGAGAGGTCATTGAGGTCATAGGAGACCATCCGGAGTCATTCAATGAGATTCCAAAGGCCATGAAGGAGAGCGGACATGAATGCGAGGTTGAGGGGGAGCCGAATAACTGGGTTATAAGGATAAAGAAGGCCTGAGGTGAATTCATGGGCGAAGAGAAGAAAATGACGATAATAGTCTTCAGCGGAGACATGGACAAGGCATACGCTGCTTTCATCCTGGCTTCTTCAGCCGCTGCGATGGACTTTGATGTGACAATGTTCTTCACATTCTGGGGTCTGAACCTGCTCAGGAAGGATGGGCTGAGAAAGGCACCTCTCTCAAAGATGAACATGCTCGGGCTCGGAAAGATGATGATGCAGAGGAAGATGAAGGAAGCGAATGTCATGAGTCTTGAGGATCTCTTCAGGGATGCAAGGGAACTTGGCGTCAGGATGCTGGCATGCAGCATGACGATGGATGTCATGGGAATCTCCAAGGAAGAACTTGTTGAAGTGGACGGATATGTTGGAGCGGTCGAGTATCTCTCGCATGCCAAGGATTCTCAGATAAATCTCTTCATCTGACTTCCGCAAATTTTTTCCTCTTTCTCATCTCTCTTTTTTCCATGCAAAAGCTGAAACATCTTCTCGAACACTGGATTGAACACAGCAGAGATCATACGAGAAAATACGAGAAGTGGGCTGAGAGATTGAAAGAAGAGAATCCGGAGGTCTCTGAAATTCTGAAAAAAGCATCAGAGAAATTCAGGGAGGGGGAGAGACTTCTGGAAGAAGCTCTCAGGAAGATGGAAGATTGAGCAGAAAGTTCTCGATTCTCTCCATCGCCTCCTCAATCCTCTCAAGAGAGTTCGCATAGGAGATTCTTATGTGATGCCTCGCTGAATCTCCAAAATCCACTCCGGGAGTCACGGCAACTCCGGTCTTCTCAAGAAGCTCGTACGAGAACTTCAGGGAATCCTCAGAGAACTCCTTTATGTTTGCAAGCATGTAGAAAGCCCCTTCCGGAATTTTTCTGACCCTCAGCCCAATTTCATTGAGCCTGTTGAAAAGAAAATCTCTCCTTCTCCTGAATTCCCTCACCATCTTCTTTCTGAAATCCTCTCCCTCTCTGATCGCGGTCAGAGCCGCATACTGCGAGATTGAATTTGCGGAGATGAAGAAGTTCTGATGGAGAATTTCGAGTTTCCTCACGTATTCTTCTGGAGCTATGATGTATCCCACCCTCCATCCGGTCATCGAGTATCTCTTTGAGAAGCCATCTATGACAAAAGCATCATCCGTGAATTCCAGAATGCTGTGACACTCTCTCTCATAGGAAATTCCGTGATAGATCTCATCTGAGATTATGAACTTTCCTTCAGCCCTCTCAGCAATCTCTTCAAGCTCTCTTCTGCTGAGGACTGCTCCCGAGGGATTCGAAGGCGAGTTTATGAGCAGAACCTCAAAGTCGTCATCCTCCTCCAGCCTCATTCTGAAACCTTCCTCTTCTTTTCCGTAAACATATTTCGGAACTCCTCCGCAGAACTCAACTGCATTTGGATAGCATGGATAATAGGGATTGCACATGAGAACTCTGTCTCCTTTTTTCAGGATAACCGAAAGAATCATGAAGAGAGCCGGGCTTGTTCCGTTTGTGACGATTATTCTTGATTCAGGAACATCAACTCCGTATTTCTCATCATAGTATTCTGAGATGGCCTCTCTGAGTTCGGGAATTCCTCTGCTGTGAGTGTATCCTGTGAGATTCTTTCTGATGGCCTCTTCAGCAGAGATTTTAACGGCTTCCGGGCTCGGAAAATCCGGCTCACCGACTTCAAGGTGGATGACGCTCTTGCCCTCTCTCTCCATCTCCTCAGCTCTCTGAAGAACCTCCATCACCAGAAATGCTTTCATTTCTCAACCTCCGGTATTCTTGCTCTTTCAAATTCCTCTGCTCTCTTCAGCTCTTTTGTTGCATCTATTATCATCTTCGTGGTTCTGCCCTCCTCATCCGCCATAGGATCGAGAGACGAGCC
>JACIWD010000076.1 GCA_014361165.1 Candidatus Mnemosynella bozhongmuii | reverse complement strand
CTTAAACCGCAGAACTTCTACCTCAGATAAGAAGGTGACACTTTCGAAGGCTTGAGACATGAAGCGGAAAATTTCGGTCCCGGGTAACAGCACCAAAATTTTTTAAGCTGAAATTGACATACTTCCTCTTGTCAAAATTCAGGAAGGGAGGTATCTGAGAAGAGATGTCGGAAATATGTAGTGTTTGCGGGTTACCAAAAGAGCTCTGCATCTGCGAGGAGGTTGCGAAGGAGCAGCAGAAGATAATCGTGAGGGTGGGGAAGAGAAGATACGGCAAGGAAGTGACCATAATAGAGGGACTCGATCCCAGTGAGATAGATTTGAATGACCTTGCGAAATATCTCAAATCGAAACTGGCATGCGGTGGAACTGTTAAGGACGGGACAATAGAGCTCCAGGGAAATCACAAGGAGAGGGTCCGCGAACTTCTTGTTGAGAGGGGGTTCTCAAGAGAGCAGATAAAGGTTTGAGATTTTTGAAGGTATTTTTATGTTCTCTCAATTTTCTCAGAAGGAGCTTGCACAGAAGCTTGCATCAAAGATAGCCTCTCTTCTCGGAGACAGAGAGTTAACAGTCATGCATATCTGCGGAACTCATGAGGCATCGATTGCCAGATATGGCCTGAGACACATTCTCCCGAAAAATCTTCACGTGATCATGGGTCCGGGATGTCCGGTGTGCATAACACCTCAGGGAGAAATAGACTCTGCAATTCAGCTTGCAGAGGAAGGAGTCACGATAGCAACATTTGGAGACCTTCTGAAGGTTCCCGGAAGAAACACAAGTCTCGGAGATGTTGAAGGGGATGTGAGAATTGTTCAGAGCATAGATAAAGCTGTTGAAATAGCAAAGAGGGTGAATAACGAGGTCGTCTTCTTTGCAGTTGGCTTTGAGACCACGGCACCGTCAACAGCCTCTCTTCTGAAAAGAGGTGCACCCGATAATTTTTCCATCATTCCCTCTCACCGCTACATTCCTCCTGCAATGAGATGGCTTCTCTCTCAGGGAGATGCGAATATAGATGGATTCATACTTCCCGGACATGTTTCAACAATCATAGGCATGAAACCCTATCGGGAATTCAATGTTCCTCAGGTCATTGCCGGTTTTGAGCCGCTCGACATCCTTTACGGTCTGTATCTTGTTGTGAAGCAGATAAAGGAAGGGAGAGCAGAGGTTGAAAATGCATATACGAGAGCGGTCAGAGAAGAAGGGAATGTTCTTGCCCAGAGAATCATGAACGAGGTCTTTCATCCAGCCGATTCCGAGTGGAGAGGATTTCCGGTAATAGAGAATAGCAGAATGGAGCTGAATGAGGAGTTCAGAAGATTTGATGCCCTTGAGAAGTTCGGAGTGGAAATAAAAAGTGTGAAGAAGGAGACAGGATGCATATGCGAGAAAGTCCTCAGAGGTGTGGCATTTCCAACGGATTGCAGGCTCTTCGCAAAAGTCTGCAATCCTCAGAGACCGGTTGGTCCCTGCATGGTCTCCTTTGAAGGAGCATGCAGAATCTGGTATAAATACGGAGAGAGAATCAGAGAATGATTTCTATGTCGAGCTTCTCTGCAAGCTCCTTGTATCTGTTCCTTATTGTCACCTCTGTTATTCCCGCAACCTCTGCAACCTCTCTCTGAGTTCTCCTCTCTCCGCAGAGAACAGAGCTGATGTAAATTGCCGCAGCCGCAACTCCTGTTGGCCCTCTTCCGCTTGTCAGCTCTTTTTCCTGTGCCTGTTTGAGAATCTCTATTGCCTTCTGCTGAACCCTGCTGCTCAGCCCAAGAGCGGAGCAGAATCTGGGAATGTAATCTATCGGAGAAGTCGGAAGAAGCTTCAGCTTGAGCTCTCTTGCAATGAATCTGTATGTTCTTCCGATCTCCTTTCTCGAAACTCTCGAGACCTCTGCTATTTCATCGAGAGTTCTGGGAACATTGCACTGGCGACAGGCTGCATAGAGCGATGCTGCCGCAACACCTTCTATGCTCCTGCCCCTTATCAGGTTCTTCTCAACCGCTTTTCTGTAAATCACCGCTGCAGTCTCTCTCACGTTTCTCGGCAGACCGAGAGCAGATGCCATTCTGTCCAGCTCGCTCAGAGCAAAGGCAAGATTTCTCTCAGTTGCGTTGCTGACCCTTATCCTTCTCTGCCACTTCCTCAATCTGTAGAGCTGTGCTCTTGTAGCAGGAGAAATCGTCTTCCCGTAAGAATCTTTGTTCCTCCAGTCTATCATTGTTGAGAGCCCTTTATCATGGATTGTGTATGTCATCGGAGCTCCAACTCTGCTCCTCTTCATCCTCTGTTCATGGTCAAATGCTCTCCATTCCGGACCCATGTCTATTAAATCCTCATCAACAACAAGACCGCACTTCATGCAGACAAGTTCTCCCCTCTCATAATCGTATTCGAGCCTTCTGCTTCCGCATTCCGGACACACATTACCGTAAAATTCCTTCTCCTCAGCCTCTTTCTCAACCTCTTTCTCCTTCTCCTTCTTTTCAACCTCCTTTTCCATCTCCTTCAGCTTCTCCATTTCCATTTCAATCACCACACGTAAAGAATTTCATCTTTAACCTCCTCAGGAGGAATCTCGCATTTAACAACAGCATACGGACCACTCACTGGCCCTATTATGTCGAAAATGAATCCGATCCTCCTCTTCCTCTTATCGAACACCTGGGAATTCAGCTTTGGAATTTCGCTGCATTCCATCCTGACTATGAGATTTCTCTGAGAAGACATTCCCAAAACTGTTCCGAGTTTTCTGAACTTTCCTCTTTTTTTACCCTTTCTTCTCCTGTTATTCTCCACAGTCAATCTTAAATATTGTTCAAAGAAGTAGTATATAAATGTTGCGAAATTGTTTTATATTTTGAATTCTTCAACGATCTTTCTTGGATTCTTCTCGAGCAGATCTTTCAGACAGTCATCCGGAACTCCGGAACCGAGAGCAATCTTCTCCCTCATCTCACGACTCATGAAATCCTCTGGCTCGTGAAGATCACTGTTCAGAAGAAGACCTGCTCCTCTCTCAATCGACAATCTTGCAACATGCCCGTTTGTCAGAGAGTGCCCTCTTCTTGAGGTTATCTCAAGAAAAACGCCATTTTCAGAAGCAAGTTCGACTTCTTCCTCACTTATCAGTCCCGGATGTGCGAGAAGAGGAACGCCCTCTTTTATTGCAGCAAGATTCGTGCCCTCCTCAACAGGTTCAACGATTGTCTCTCCATGAACGACTATGTACTCCACTCCCAAGTCCCTTGCCTTCTGGACGAGTCTTCCCATTTTCACAGGTGAAACATGGGTTATTTCCACACCTATCACAACATCTATGTTCCACTCTTCCTCCTCCAGTTTTCTGAGACCCTCGACCACTCTTTCTATGTTCGAGAAGTCCACATGATCTGTTATTGCAACACCCTTGTAGCCGAGATATTCTGCTGTTCTTATAAGTTCCGAGGGAAGAAGAATTCCATCGCTAAAAATACTGTGGGTGTGAAGGTCATACATCGAATCGTAAGTGTTATTTAGAGGGATTATAAAATACTTCCTGATTGAGGAAGAACATGAACAACGGAATAAAAAGGCTTGTTCTGGATGTTTTAAAGCCTCACGAACCGAGAATCATAGAACTCGCGGTTGAACTCGGAAGGCTTGAAGGTGTTGGCGGAGTTAACATAAGTCTCTACGAGGTCGATCAGCAGACAGAGAATGTGAAAGTGACAATTGAGGGCGACAATCTGGATTTTGACAGGATAAAAGACCTCATAGAAGAATACGGTGGAGTCATTCACAGCATTGATGAGGTTGCGGCAGGCAGAAAACTCGTTGAGGAAGTGAAAACACTTCAGGATCGCTGAGCTCTTATTTTTTTAATCTCTTCTGCAATCTCTCTCAGCACTGCACCTTTTGATTTGGTTTTTTTCACCCTCAATCTCCCCTTCTTCCACCACTGCCTCGGATAGGCTTTGTCCCTTTCAACCTCTATCAGAATTCCGAGATTCTCGGATGCCCTTATCATCTCCTCAATTGTCGGATCCGGAACAGCATGTCTCTTTGCGATGTATCTTCCCTCACTTTTCTTAAGCGTCGCATCTATGTATGCGGGATAGACAATCATCTCGCTCATCAAAAGCTTTATGTTATCCCATCTCTCTTCAACTTTTGGGTGTTCCCATGCACGAGGTCAAAATTGAGGTTGGAACCGACATTCTTGAGGTGAATAGAAGGGAAGCCGAGGAAAACAGAAAGCATCTTGAAGCTCACGGCATCTTTGCTGTCGATCTTCTCGGTGCAATTGGTTCCGGTAAGACGATGCTTATAGAGAAGGTAACTCCGGTACTGAGGGAGAGAAATCTCAGAGTCGGAGCAATTGCAGGTGATGTCTACGGAGATGATGATTTCCAGAGGCTGAAAAGACTGGGAATTCCGGCTGTGAATGTTAACACCGGAAAGGAATGCCATCTGGATGCCCATCTGGTTCATCATGCACTTCACAAGCTTCCGCTGGATGAGATTGACATCCTTTTCGTTGAGAACGTTGGAAATCTCATATGTCCAACAGATTTCCCGCTCGGCTCACACCTGAGAGTTGTTGTTGTGAGTGTAACTGAGGGTGATGATGTCATAAGAAAACATCCGATGATATTCAGGGATTCCCGGATATGCGTGATAAATAAGGTTGACCTCGCCCACTCTGTTGGAGTTGACGTTGAAAAAATGATTGAAGACCTCAAGAAAATATCTCCCGAAACAGTTCCGGTGAGAACATCCCTGAAAACCGGAGATGGAGTGGAGGAGTTTGTTGAAATTCTTCTGAAGTTCAGGGAAAGTCTGCTCAGTCCTCAATCAGAACAGCGTTGACAACTCCGCACTGCCCGGGTCTTGAGGTTACCTTTGCCTTCCCTATTTCAGTGTTTATGACAGCGCCCTTCGTTATTATGTTATGCCTCACGAAGTGCGGGTTTGCCGGATTCTCAAGAACACTTATAACCTTCACTTTCTTTGATTCTCCTGTTTTGGGATCTGTGACCACAGCATACTCTGTCCTCAGGAGCTTTATCTTATAGTTCCCTCCTCTGCATCTGACAATTTTCTTCTTCGTCTCGCCTATGTGCGTCTCGGCTGGCTCTCTTCCCATTTCATACTTTCTCTTCTTCCTTGCCATCTTCAGCATTCCGCCAGTCGGCTTCCTTCTTGATCTTCCCTGCCAGATCATTTCCCAACACCCTTTCTGAGTTCTGGGTTTCTATAGTTGTCTCCTCATTTTTAAAATTTTGCTATTAACACACAGAACCTGTCCACTTAACACAGACACCACCTCAGATGGTTGTAATACCACATGAACAGCTTGCAGAAGAGGTTCCAGTCTCTGATGGGATTGAAACAGCTAATCGAGCAGAAGAATATCTTGACCCTCTGCTTGAAGGATGAGAAGACTGATTCAGCTTTGCTCCTCTTTCGACGTCTATAGCTGCATACACGTAGTACCGCTTCCTGTTCGCTTTTACAACAGTTTCGTCTATCGCTACTAGGTTTCTTGGCTTTTTCTCAGTAGAAATCGGTAACTTCTCCTCAAGCTTCTTTATCCAGTTCCATACGGATGATTTCGAAACCGGATGCAACTCGGAGAGGATTTTAGCCGTCCTCCTAACGGAAGAAGTCTGGATGTAAGTTGCTATTCCGAGAACTTTGATTTCCAGCGGAACCTTGTTCCTCTCGAAGATCTTAAGCCCCTTAACGATTTCCTTTATCGATTTCATATTCCGAAATCATCTTGACAATTTATCTGTTTTTGTTAATCTGGACATGTCCATACACATCATCGGAAGTTTTTTCTACTCTCCAATTAATTTTCTGATTGATGAAAGAGGAGAACTCAAGGGAAATTCTTCTGAACTATCTGATGGAGAAGGTAAAAAACGGAAACAGGTATTTCAAATCAAAGTATATTGCAAAAGAGCTCGGGATGTCATCAAAGAAGGTTGGAGTCCTTCTCGGAATTCTTTCCAGCGAGTGCAAGAATTTGAAAATAGAGAGATGGAGTCATTCGAAGAGCACAACCTGGAAAATAGAGGCAAGGGGAAATTCCAATTGAGAACTCAAACTCCGTATTTCGGCTCCAGGCCTGCCCACTTCCTCATTTTTTCATATGCCATAATTCTCGGAATGTTCTTCGCCTCTTTCGGTCCGGGATTCTTCATGTAGAAGGCGTTCACATCATAAACCGTTCCGAACTCCTTTCTGCTGACGGCTATTCTGCTGAGCCTCACGAGGTCAACCAGAAGTCCCGCAAGCGCCGGACTGTCGTTTATTCTGCCGTTCACCACAAATTCATCAACTGCCCCGTTAAAGCTCACAACCTCCATGTGCAGTGAGATGAACTTCTTGTCCCCGAGCGGCTCAAGATATCCTGTTGGCTTGATGAAATGCGGTGCATCGTATCCGAGAATGTCCTCAACTATGCTCGATTTCGTCAGCTCCTTGCATTTGTTCTTCTCCTCGTCAGTCAGAGCGAGGAAGTCCATGTTTCCGCCTATGTTGAACTGCGCCACCGAAAGAACCTTCCTGTTCCTCTGCCTCATGTGGGTCAGAAGATCCGCGGTGAGGGGAGTTGCTCCTGTTGCTCCATCATCTCCGAATATCACAAGCTCTCTCTCCTTTGCAAGCTCAACATAAACCGGGTCGTTGGCTATAAGCGCGGGAATCATGTTTATGAAAGCTGAACCTCCGACCTCCTTTGAATACTCCGAAGCTGCGTAGGCATATATCTGTGTGGCACAGAATCTCTCAGTTCTTCCCTCTTCCAGAGCTCTCTCCATCTCCTCTCTGCTCGCAAATGGTGTTGCCTTCTCTGTTGTGCACACATTAACAATTGCCTCTGCCCCCATCTCCTTCCATTCATCCACAAGCCTTGAGACTGCGTCCCTGAGAGACATCTCCTCCTCAAGACCCCTCGCTCGAATCGGGAGACACCTCACGCTTCCCAGATGAACGCCTTTTCTGATCTCAATTTCTTTCAGACTTTCTGGAATCTCTCCTTCCCAGTAGTTCTTGGAAACCTCATAAACACTCTTCCCTATCTTCTCCTCATCAATATCGTAGCTTCCCACGATCTCTATTTCTCTTATCTTCTCCTCAAGCTCATCTCCGAGAGGAACTCCGTAGGGTTCGATCTCCCCATTTTTAATTCTCTCGACACCTATCGCAAAGATGCTTCCAGCATACCCCTGACCGAGAATCACAACCTTCACCATTTGCATCACCTCCAGCCACGGAAAATCTTTTCCTTCTGAGATTCCAAGTCATGAATTCAATAAAAGCGAGCACATCAATTCCTCTTGTCCGGAACCTTTTCGGAGCCGAAATTATTTAAAGGTTTCCTCTTTAACTATAACCTCGATGAAGTTGAGGGAAGCCATCATTCTCGCATCAGGGCTCGGAAGGAGGTTGAGAGAGCTCAATAAAGACATCCCCAAGTGCTTTCATGAACTCGAAGGTGAAGTCCTTCTCAGATATCCAATGAGGGCTCTGAAAAACTCCGGAGTCGAGAGATTCGTTGTTGTTGTTCCTGCGGGATATTCCGCGAGACTGAAAGAATTTTCAGAGGGCATCATCCCTGTGGAGAATCCCGTGGTTGAGAGGGGAAATGCTTACTCGCTCCTTCTTGGAGTCGAGAGAGCAGAGAGCGAGAGATTCCTTGTCTCGTGCTGCGACTCTCTTTATCCTCCATCGGCAGTCAGAAAGCTCCTCTCAGAAGCCGGAGATGATGATGTCGTCATTGCGGTCAGCAGAAACTCGGAATATATAGATGAGGCGGAGGCAACAAAAGTGAGGGTTGAAGGAAACAGGGTGGTGAAAATAGGAAAGAACATAGAGGATTTCGATGCATATGACACAGGTCTATTTGTGATGAGCAGGAGTGTTCTGAGAGCTGGAAAAGAGATTGAATGGAATGGAGAGGTGAGCATCTTCGATCTTCTGCAGAAGTCCCTGAAACTTGGGATGAGGGTCTCCTGTGTTGATCTGGATGACATCCCCTGGACCGAGATTGACACTCCTCAGGATTACTTTGAGCTGATAAGAGGGAAAAGAAGGGCAGTCCTCGAGCGTTTCAGAATGGAGGTGGTTGATTGAAGAGCACAGACGGACCGGTATCGAGATTTATAAACAGAAGAATTTCCTCAAGAATAACCTCATTCATAGTTTCTCACAGCATCCCTCTCACACCAAATTCCGTTTCTGTTCTCTCTTTTCTGATGGCTCTCTCAACCGTTCCTCTCTATCTTCTGAACTCTCCCATAAGTGCGGGAATTCTCGTTCAGCTCTCCTCAATTTTCGATGGTGTTGACGGTGAGCTCGCCCGGGCAACTGGAAGAAGCTCAAACAGGGGAGCATTTTTCGATACGATGCTTGACAGATTTTCGGATGTTGCGATGATTCTCGGCGCATCTCTTTATCTCTGGAGTCGCACTTTCTCTGAGAGCACACTCATCATCTCATTTCTCGCAGTTTCCGGCTCTCTTCTCGTCAGCTATCTTCACAGTGAGGGGAGAAGGCTTCTTGGAACACATCCGGCATTTCTCGGAAGAATGCCTCAAATTGCCTCCAGAGATGTCCGGCTCTTCGTTCTCTTCATCTTCTCCCTTCTCGATCAGCTCTTTTTCGGACTCCTCCTCATCTCATTCCTCTCCTTCTTCTATGTCATCTTTAAAACTGCTGAAAGCCTGAAAGGCGCTGAAATAAAACAATAGATTTTTATTTTCTCTCCTCATTACCCATAAACCATGCTCGACCCTCTGTGGGCGTCGGTTATTGTAACTGCATTTCTTGCCGGAGTAACAGGTTACTATGCCTGGCTTATGAGGCAGGCGAGATTTGATGATGTCAGACCAATTCTGGAGGCAAGAATTGATGTTTTCGAAGAAGTAGGTCCGGTTCTCTGTGTGAGAAATGTTGGGGCTGTTGCGGAGGATGTGGAAATAAGGTTCAGGTTTGATAATTCTCCGAGAGGAGAGGAATTTCTGATGTATGCACCTTACATTCGAAGGGATGAGTTCAAAAGATTCATGCTCGGCTACTCCACTCTCAAAGAACTCTCTGAGAATCACGATTTCCTTTATGTGCACATCATTGCAAAGGACATCTATGGCAGAAAGCACGAGTTCTATCATGATATCGATTTGAAGAAACTGTACCATTCAAGACTTCAGTCAGTCATCTATCAGGGAAGGACCGTTGAGGAGGCTCTCTACGAAATTCACGAAGAGCTGAGGGAGATGAGAAAAACACTTGAGAAGATTGTGGAGAGGATGAGTTAAGTTCTGAGAACCTCGATCTCCTCATCCTCTAACGGGAGAATCTCCCTCCCTCTTTTTGACTCGAGATATCTTCTCCACTCTTCGGGAGCATTTTTGCTCTCTCCTCCATGAGGTGTGAGTCTCTCCCTCACTTTTATCAGAACTGTTGTGTTCACAGCTCTTCCGCTGACAATCGCCTGACCTTTCGTCAGTCCTGGAAGCTCCTTTAAAACTTCTCTTCCAACGCTCTCCACCGATATTCTTATGCTCTCCTGATCCGAGGGATTGACTATTCTCATTATCACACTCGTCATGCACTGAGAGAGAACATCTCCGTCTATCTTTGAAGGTCTCTGACTTATAAGACAGACTCCTATTCCGAATTTTCTTCCCTCAGAAAGAATTCTTCTGATAATTGGCAGAGCTCTCGAATCTCCTCCTCTCGGTGCAAATCTGTGAGCCTCCTCTAGTATGATGAAAACAGGGTATGGAAGATAGCTCTCTCCGGATGCGTTTCCTCTTTCGGTCATCATTCTGGCATGAAGAAGCTTTCTCAGAATTATCAGCGCAACCATCTGCTGCTCCCAGTCTCCCATGGAGCTGAGATCAAGAATTGTGCATTTTCCGGGAGAGAAGAGTCTCTGAAGAGAGAGATGCTCGAAATCGTCAAAAATTCTGCTCTGATCGAAAACTCTGTCAATTCTCCAGAGGAGAGCCCTTGCCGTGTTTCTCATGCTCTCGTCTTCCTCTGCAATCTCCACTATCGCTCTCTTCAGCAGAGCTCTCGTGATTATTGGTTCGCTCGAGATCATTTCATAGGCTCTCCTCAGCAGAGTCTCCATTCTTTCGGACATCTCCGGTAATGATGCCGAAATGTCCGAGACCTCAAGTTCCGAGAATCTTATTTTTATTCTTTCCGAAGGAATGACCTCGACCTCTGGAGAATACCAGCCCTCTCTGAACTCTTCCCTGTTCATCATCTCCACCAGTGTGTGGTATTCTCCGTGCGGGTCAAAAATCAGAACGGATGCCATGTTTCTGGGGGAGAGGAGCTCTTCAACAATCACTCCGGCAAGATAGCTTTTTCCGCTCCCTGTGCTCGCAAGAATGCACATGTGCTCGCTCGCTATTGCGGAGACATCGAGATATATTGGAACCCTGACATCCCTTCTCGTGAGCATGTATCCTATGTGGGCAATCCCTCTTCCAGAGGTCTTTCTGTTCAGACATTTCTTCAGAAGCTCCTCAGAAGCATATTTCACCTGAGAACCCTGTCTTGGTATTATTCTCGGATTCACGAACTCTCCGCTCTCCTCATCAAAATATCCGAGAATGGTTGCCCTGACAACATAGAGCTCCTTTTCCTCATCTCCTAGGATTTCCGCTATTCTGGAAGGGGGAATCTCCGGATTTGAATACATTACGGGAGGATAATCTGTCAGGGGTCTGCATTCATTGATTCTTGAGATTATCTCCATTCCATCATGTTCAAGAGTTACAAAGTCTCCTATGCTCATTTTTGAGACATCCGGCGTGATGAACTCGAACTCATTGGGATTATCTCCAATCCCTCTCACGACACCTATTATCATCTGTAAACCTCCTTCATTCTCTTCCAGAGTGCCATTTTCCTGACACCTTCAAGAACTTCTCTCTTCTCTCTGAATATTTCCGAGAGTTCGTCCACAAGTGCATTTACAATGGCGTCGAAAAGAGGCTCCCCGTAGAGGTGCGGAAGATACACAATCCTCAGATCTCCATCCACCTCATGGAAATTCTTTATCTCATCTCTTTCCATGACTCTCACCAGGTCTCCAACAAAGGGAGTTGAGGAAATTACTCCCTGTCTCTCTTTCGTTCCAATCGCAACAATGCTCACGAACTTCTCCCTCTCATCCAGATAATCCGGAATCAGAACTCTCATCTCTTCAGGACTTCCGTAAATTCTTCTTCCATAATCAGGGTCAACGATTGTTGTATTCGTTATTATTCCAACTGTCTCCCTCCCCATCACCACAAACCTTCCGAGTGAGCAATCCTCGGGTCTGGGGGGATTATCCACCTCGCCTTCTTTAAAAACTCTCGCAATATACTTGACGTGAGATTCTGATCCAACTATCACACCAATTTCCATTTTTATCTCCTCCTCAAACTCTTGCTTTCGCTCTTAAAGGATGGAAAGCCGGAGAGATACTTCATAACCATTGTTTTGAATCTCTCTCTATCTCTCCTCCCTATGTGTGCAAGTTTGTCGGCTGATTCGAGAACATAGGGGTATCCTCCTCCACCCAGAATGCACTGGGAGAGAACAACATTAACGATCTCCCTCTTCATGTCCCTCATCCAGAAGGGAAATTCGATTCTGGAAGGAAGAGCTTTTTTTGATTTGAGAAAATAGGAATAACAGATTTTCACATCATATTTCTTCGTTATGTCTCTTTTCGCGACAAAAACCGGGGTGCAGTCCCCCCAGTTCTCCAGTCTTCCTTTGAGAACCTCCGCATCGAAACCTCTGAATTTCCCTCCTCTCAAATTCTCAACCTCACTGAGAAGGTCTCTTGCATATGAGAGATCGACATAACCGATCAGGGGGATTCTCAGCTCCTCAGAAAGCCTCAGAACTTCATTTAAATTCTTCAGATATTCCTCTCTCACCTCTGAAGAGAGCTCTCCAAGGAATGAGGCTATCAGAGAGCCGTCATACAGAATGTAAAGTTTCTCATCTCCGAAAGATTCCATAACTCTTTTAATCATTCTGCACTCAAGAGAGAATCTCCTCAGTGATGTGAGCTCCTCAAATCTTGAGTGCTCTGATTCAGGAATAACAAGCTCGATTTCATGCAGCTTCTCATATCTTCCATCATGAAAATTCACAAAAGCAGCTGACTGAACGAGTCCAATCGGAGGATAGAGGGTTCTGTCCGGATTTATCTGGCCTCCATCCACTGCAGCAATGACTCTGTTTCTGCATATTTCAAATGCCCACCTCTGATAGTCTCTGAAGGTTTTGAAATCCCGTCCAACTCCGTCCCACTCTCCATACTGCTCAACTCCGTCGAGATCAATCTCATCTGGAATCTCCTCCATTCTTGCTTCTCTCAATTTTTCAAGAAGTCTCCTCACCTCCTCAAAATCAAGCGTCATGTGACTCTGCTCCCCTCTGCAGTCTTCTCAACCCTGAGTGCGTGATGAACAAGAGATTCAAAAGTGTCATCATGGCTAATTACAACAAGCTGTTTCACTCCCGAGAAATTTGAGATGCAGTTTGCAAAGTTCATTCTCCTCTCCTCATCCATGTTCTGCGTCGGTTCATCGAAAAATGCAAAATCCACGGTGGAGAGATGCTTTAAAAGAGCAAGTCTTACTGCAAGAGCTGCAGACATCTGTTCCCCTCCTGAAAGCTGAGGAAAACTCCTCTCCTCAGCCCCTCTCCGTATTTTTATTCCAAAATCGCTCTCCCATGTGAGAATCTGGGTGTAATCTCCTATTATTTCTGAGTATATCTTTCTCGCATCCTCCGAAATTCTGGAAACATAGGCCTCAGTTATCATCGGGATTGCATCCTTCAGAATCTCTTTAATCCTCCTCACATCCTCTTTTCTTCGCTCGAACTCTTCAACTCTTCCCTCAAGCTCTTTCATCCTCTTCATTTCCTCTTCATAAATCCTTATTTCCTCTCTGAGCTTTATCACAATGTCCTCAACGGTTCTGAGCCTCCCTCTCAGAGTTCCGAGATCTCCAGAGAGCATCTCGAATTTCCTCTGAAGCTCCTCATGGACCTCTTTTCTGTATCTTCTTGAGAGATCTTCAACCTCTCTCCTCAGATCGGAGATTCTTCTCTCGATTTCAGCGATCTCTTCTTCAATCCTCCTCAGTTCATCCTCGGATCTGTTAATTCTCTCAATAATTTCTGGAAGAGATTTGAATTTCTCGTAGCTCTCTCTGAGATTTTCCATTTTTGAGGAAATTTCGGAGACCCTTCTTCTGAGCTCTTCGACATCCGCGACTTCACTCTCAAGCTCTCTCAGCTCGATGGAAATTCTCTCGGCTCTCTCCTTGCTTTTCCTCAGATTCTCAGTTATCTCGGATTCTCTCTCAACTCTTCTCCTCATCTCTTCAAGAACTCCTTTGCGAACTCTGAGCTCCTCCACTCTTTTTCTAATCTCTTTCAGTCTCTCTTCATGGGAAACAGAGACGATCTTCTGAAGCTCCGTGATCTCATTCTCGATTCTCTCCAGTTCTTGCTGCACAATTTCCCTTTCTCTGCTCAGAATCTCCAGCTCTTTCAGTTTCTTCTCACTCTCTTCAAAAATCGAGATCTCTTTTCTGAGCTCTTCAATTCTTCTCTCAGTTTCCTTCTTTCTTCTCTCAAGCTCCTCTCTCCTTTTCTCAACCACATTCTGGGAAACTCTCGAACAGCTCTCCTGAATGAACGGGCAGATGCCTGAAGAGAGATAGAGCCTCATCTCATCAAGGTACCTGATATTCTCCAGAATCCCTCTCAGCTCTTCCGAGCATCTTCTCAGCTCCTCTTTCCTCCTCTCAAGCTCCTCAACCTCTCTTCTCAGATTTTCAGCCTCTCTCATAATTGAATCTATCTGCACGATTCTTCTTCTCTTTCTCTCACTCTCTCCTCTGAGCTCGAGAAGTCTTCTTTCCGCACTTCTTCTGATTGCCTCCTTCTCGCTCAGCTCCTCAAGAATTCTCTCAAGCTCACCAAGTTCGGTTATTTCCTCTTCAATCTTCTCAATCTTCTCCTTCAGTTTCTCAATCTCTTCAAGCTCCTTCTCATATCTTTCGATCTCCTTCTGAACCATTTTCAGCATCTCTCTTTTCGCATTCAGCTCCCTCTCTTTCTTCTCTTTCTCCCCCAGAATCTCTCTCAATCTTTCAAACTCATCTCTCATCCTCTCAAATTCTTCAGCCTCTCCTCTCCTGCTTTCGATCTCCTCTCTCCTCTTTTTAAGCTCCTCAATCTCCTCTCTTTTACTCTCCATGTTTCTGAGCATGACCTTTTTCATCTCCACTCTGTGCTCCAGCTCCTTTTTCAGAGATTCCAGCCTATTTCCGAGATTCTCGATATTCTCAAGCTCTCTGCGAACAGCTTCAAGTTCTGAGGACAGCTCTTTGATCCTCTCTCTAAGATTCTCGGCCTCTCTCTCATATTCTTCCTTCTCTCTCCTCCTCTCCTCGTATTTTGAAACTCTCCCTCTCAGCTCTCCTATTTTCTCTCTCATCTCGAATATCTCGTTCTCTATTCTTCTGATAACCTCGTTCATCCTTTCGGATGCCTCTCGATAATCCTCAATTCCGAGGAGTGCCTCAAAAATTGGAGCTCTCTCAGATCTCCTTCGCAGAAAGATTGATGTGAAATTTCCCTGAGAAACTCCAACAACCTCTCGAAACAGCATTTCAGCTTCAAGAGATCCTGGCAGTCCCATCTGCTCTCTGAGCCACTTCATAACATCTTCCTTGCCCTCGGCAACCTTCTTTCCAAGTTCGGGATCTTCAACGTAATAATTCGGAGAATTTCCGAAGATTCTCGCAACCCTGTAATTTCTTCCGTCTCTTCCGGTTATCAGAACTTCAACTCTTCCCCTCTTTGCACCGTGTCTCAGGAACTGAGCCTGAGTATAGGGAAGGTAATCAAACAGAGCGAAACCAACAGCTTCCAGTATTGTGCTCTTTCCAGCTCCATTCTCACCGGTTATGGCGTTAACACCTTCAGAAAGGGTTACCGAGCCATTTCTGTAGCTCTTCACATTTTCAAGCTCAATCTTTCTTATGAGCAACCGCACCCCTCCTCCAGTCCCAGACTTCCCCGTCCTCTTCCTCCTCCTTCTCCTTTTCTCTCTCCTCCTCCACCCTCTTCTCCCATAAACCTCTTTCGAGAATCGAAAGCATCTCTTCTCCAGTGCAGCCCTGGGAAATCACTCTTTTAAGAGCGAGTAAAGTGGAGACAACGCTGTCGGAGATCTCCGAATACTGGGGATATCTCCTCACAAGCTCTCTCAGAACAGATCTCTCGAGGTCATCTCTCTCAAAGCTGATAGTTCCAGAGGAGATAACATCCGCTTCTACATTCACTCTCGGAATGAGGACGCCTCTCTGTCTTAAAATCTCCTCAATTCTATCCACTTTAAGTTCTGAACGTTCGAAGAGCAGAGAGCCTCTCAGAGTTAGCTCAAAAATGCATCCTTCTGGAATTTTCTCTTTTTCTAGGATTTTTGCGATCTCATTTTTGAGCTCATCCGGAGTTTTGAAAGCTCCCACATCGACAGACCTCTTCAGAAATGGTCTCCTGATGCTCTCAATGTGTTTTGCCTGAAAACCGTTCTCGTCCAGCTTCACATGGTAGAATCCTTTCTCCCACTCCACTTCCTGAGAATTCCAGTTCTCAAGAGAACCTGGATTGAAAATCCACCCGTCAGCTTCATACCTCCTGTGAATGTGACCGAGAGCAAGATAGTCAACAACTCCTCTGAGCTTCACGAGATGCTCTGTTTTAAGGCCTCCCTCTGCATAGGGCATGTATTCCTCAAGTCCGGCGTGAAGCATCAGAATTGTGAATTTCCCATCCCTCATCCCTCTCAGCCTGTCTTCAAGCATTTCGAGAAGCTTTGGAGTCGAGGCACCGTAATACTTCATTCCTATTATCCTCACATCCTCAAGCTCCACGTAAGACCCGCTTCTCGTTTTCTCATTCCACGGAACAAGCTCCGGTTCGCCATCAGAAATCCTGATATTCAGGAGATGTATGTAGCCCTCTTTCGAAAGATAGTTCATCCAGGAGATTCTGTCTCCATAAATGGCTCTGTCGTGATTCCCTTCGATGGCAAAAACAGGTATTCCCGCTTCTTTCAATCTCCTGAGAATTGCTGTAGCTTGAAGGAGCGTCTTTGGATTTATGTTTCTCTTGTTAAATAGATCACCCGAAATAAGAAGGAAGTCCACATCCCTCTCTATTGCATAGCTCACAACTCTGTTAAAGGCATCCCCGAAGTCGAGAAATCTCTCATGCGAGCCATATTGTTCATAACCCAGATGGAGATCTGCAACGTGAATGAACTCCATATTTAACGAATCATCTTCTCAGAAACTCTTAAAGATTGTGATAGTGGGCTGAAAATGTTCTGGTCCTTTGAAAAACCTTTTATCCTCTTCCGCCCTATTTTTAACGGGTGAGGTGAATGGTTATAGGTGTAACAATGGTCAATGTTGTTCCCGGCCAGGAGAGACCGGTTTATGACAGGCTCGTTAAAATAGAGGGAGTCAGAGACGTCTTCCATGTTTTCGGAGAATATGATTTCGTTGTCATCATAGAAGTTGAGGGTCTCAGTGCTCTGAACAGAATAGTTGATGAAATAAGAGAAATTGAAGGGGTTCTCTCAACTCAAACAATAGTTGGTGCAGAGCTGAGATGAGGGATTGTTCATGGAGGACTTTCTGACAGTTGCGGAGGAGCTTGCGAAGAGGCAGAGAGCCATCAGCGTTGCCGAGTTCTTCGAGAAGAACCGCCACATCCTCGGGTTCGATTCCAAGAGGAAAAGCCTCATAACCGCTGTCAAGGAAGCGGTTGACAACTCTCTGGATGCATGCGAGGAAGCTGAGATTCTCCCGGACATAAGGGTTGAAATCGATAAAGTTGAGGGGGAGAAAGACGTCTACAGGCTTGTAGTTGAGGATAACGGTCCAGGGATTGTGAAGGAGCAGATTCCGAATGTGTTCGGAAGACTCCTCTATGGTTCGAGATTCCATTCCATAAGGCAGAGCAGGGGTCAGCAGGGAATAGGGATTTCTGCAGCGGTTCTTTATGCTCAGCTCACAACAGGGAAACCAGCGAAAATCACATCGAGAATTCATCCTTCAAAACCAGCTTATTACTATGAGCTGATGATAAACACCCAGACGAATGAACCGGAGATAATAGTTGAGAGGGAAATTGAGGCACCGTTTCCGAGAGGAACGAGAGTTGAGCTTGAGCTGGAGGCACAGTACATCGCGGGATACAAGGAGGTGGAAGCAGCTGAGGGTGATGATTCCGGAGAGAGTGAATCATCCGGAGAGGACTCTTTGAGAATGATCGGGGTGAAGCAGTCGGTTTACGGTTATCTGAAATCAACCGCAATAGTGAATCCCCATGCCAGAATTTTCTTCAGAGATCCCTACGGATTTGAGGAAATATTTGAAAGAGTCTCGACAGAACTTCCGAAAAAGGCGGTCGAGATAAAACCCCATCCCGAAGGGATAGACCTCGGAACGCTCATGAAGATGATGAGATACACCGAGAGAACAAAGCTCATCTCATTCCTCGAAAATGAGTTCAGCAGACTCGGAAGAAAAACCGCCAGAGAAATCTGCGCCTTTGCAAATCTCGATCCCGATATGAATCCAAGAGAGGTCACCAGAGAGGAGGCAGTGAGGCTTCTGAGAGCTCTGAAATCCGTGAAGATTTCTGCTCCTCCACTTGACTGTCTCTCACCTATTGGAGAGGAGATGCTGAAAAGAGGGTTGATGAAGGAGTTCAATCTCAATCCAAAAGAGGGAGATTTTGTTGAGGCTGTCACGAGAAATCCCTCTGTCTATCTCGGAAATCCCTTCCTGGTTGAAGCTGCAATCGCATACAGCGAGAAGTTTCCGAAGGAGGAGAAAGTTGAGCTGATGAGATATGCAAACAGAACACCTCTGCTCTATCAGCAGGGTGGCTGTGCAATAACACATGCAATAGAGAGGATAAACTGGAGAAATTACGGTCTCTCTCAGCCCGGAGGAACCGGAAATCTTCCGGTCGGTCCTGCGGTTATAGTTGTGCATGTGGCATCAACAAATGTCCCGTATACCTCGGAGTCAAAGGAAGCAATTGCTTCCGTGGATGAGATTCTGAATGAAATTGAGCTTGCAGTCAGAACAGTTGCAAGAAAACTCAAGAGCCACCTCGACAGACAGGAGGTTCTGAAGAAGAGGAGAGAGAAGGAGGAGATAATAAGCGAAATTCTTCCTCTGTTTGTTGATAAAATCTCAAAAATGCTCGGGAAGGAAAAACCCGATATCTCGCCGATCATAGCAAAAATCATGGGTAACGTCCTGATTCAGACGAGGGTTGAGAGGAATGGTGAGCTGAAGAGAGTCGTTCTGAGATTGAAAAACTTTGGTGACGCAATGAGAAACTTCAAACTCTATCAGAGTGTCAGGGGAGATGTGATTGATTCCAAAGAAGGCAAGGTTAAGAGGATGGATGGATTCTCAACCATTTCCTGGGATGTTAAAATAAAGCCGGGAGAGGAGATTTTCCTCGAATATTTCGCGAATGGAGAACCGCAGAGACCTGTGGTGGATGGAATTGAGGAGGAAATGGTGACATTCGGAGGTGAGCTCTGATGAGGGAGAGAAACCCCATAAGCGAGAGGGATCAGAAAACTCTCAGAGTTCTGATGAAGATAGTTGAAGATCTTTACTCTCAGGTTCTGAGAGAGGAAATTCCGCACATAAAGATTCCAACCAGAACCAAGCTGAACATCGAGTTTGATGAGGAGAGTGAGGTATGGGTTTATGGAGATCGCCTGAGTGAGAGGAGTGCAAAAAGAGCTCGAGGAGCCTATCAGCTTCTGAAAACAGCCTTTGTTATAGATTTTCTCAAATATCAGCTTGAGGAAAACAGGTCATCAACTCTGAGAGAGCTCTATTACATCTCTGAAGGATGGGGAAAGGCAAAATTCAAGGAACAGCAGGAAAGCGACAGGCTGATTGAAGATCTGGAGATCATAACCGACATTCAGAGAGAATACTTCCACATAACTCCGGAGGAGGATGGAGCAAATGTTTTCGGTCCAATCAGACTGAGAGAGAGGCTGAGAAGCGGAGATGTGAGAGAATTTCACTGCATAGATGATGTTGGAGAGAAGGGCTATCCAATTCCGAGCAATGTCGACAATCTTGAATTTGTGGAGCACGATGCAAAAATGGTTGTCGCAATAGAAACAGGCGGTATGTACGCAAGATTGATTGAGAATAACTTCTATGATGAATACGATGCCATTCTCGTTCATTTGAAGGGACAGCCAGCGAGAAGCACAAGAAGGCTGATAAAGAGATTGAATGAGGAGCTGAATCTTCCCGTGGTCGTCTTTACAGATGGCGATCCATGGTCATACAGAATATACGCTTCTGTTGCCTACGGTTCAATCAAGAGCGCTCATCTTTCCGAATACATGGCGTGCCCGGCAGCCCAGTTTGTTGGAATAAGACCGATTGATATAGAGAAATACAAGCTTCCGACGGATAGACTGAACGATCAGGATATAAGGGCTCTTGAGGCCATGAAAACAGATCCGAGATTTGACACAGATTTCTGGAGGGAACAGATAGAGCTTCAGCTCAAGATGAACAAGAAAGCAGAGCAGCAGGCTCTCGCAAGATACGGTCTCGATTATGTCACCTCGGTCTATCTTCCGGAGAGATTGAGCGAGATGGGCGTCATATGATTCTGTGGGATGAGGATGCTGAAAGGGCTCTCATGAAACTTCCCTCATCGGTTAGAGGTATTGTGAGAAGGAAGATTGAAATGAAGGCAAGGGAAAGAGGAGTAAAAGTTATAACCAAGGAGATGATTGAAAACTGGGAGGATATTGTGGAGGGATAGGATATGCCGTACAAGTGCATTTACTGCAAGAGAATTCAGGAGGATGTGATAGAAAAAAGGGGCGGTCAGACAGTTGTGAAGAGATGTGAATACTGCGGTGGAGTCATCTGGATGAAGATTCCGGTTGGAAGAGTCAGAAGGGTTAAGGCTCAGTGAGATGTTCGTATCCCTTTTTTTCCAGCCTCTCAGCTTTTCCATCGATGATCAGCCTCACTTCCCTCTCTGCGGTTATCTCTCCAATTACCGTGAAATCAATGTCCTCAAGCCTCTCCAGTCCCTCCTCTCTCGCGGTGAAAACGAGCTCATATTCATCTCCTCCAAAGAGAGCAAGTTCAAGCGAATTTTCAAATCTCATTGCAAGTTCATGGACCGGTATCCTCTCTGCATAGACTCTTGCTCCAACACCGCTCATCTCGCATATCTCATGAATTGAAATTGCGAGAGAATCGCTGATATCAGTCATCGCAGTTGCGCATCTGCTCTCAGCAATCTTCATCCCTTCAAAGACTCTTGGATGAACAATATTGAGGGTTTCAAGTTCTCCGAGCATGAGCGATGCAGCTCCCTTCCCGAGCTCTCCCGTAACGCACAGAAGGTCTCCTGGTTTTGCACCCCTTCTCAGCAGAATTCTATCCTTTCCTGTGATTCCAAGAGCAAATCCAGAGATCACGGGTTCGTCTGCCTCATTCATGTCTCCTCCTATAAAGGAGGTTCTGTATTTCCTGCAGCACTCTTTCATACCTCTGAAGAGCTCTCTGAAGTCCTCAATGCTCGTCTCTGAGGGAAGTCCCACGGAGGCGAGAAAGCAGAGCGGAGCTGCTCCTGTTGAGGCTATATCCGAGAGATTGACCGCAACACTCTTCCAGCCCATTTGAAAGAAGGTTGAGCCCTCTGGAAAATCTGTGCTCTTCATCACCATGTCTGTTGTGAGAACAATGAGCTCATCTCCGTGCTCAATCACGGCACAGTCGTCCTCTCCAGCAGGAACAAAGGCTCTGTTCACCTCTTCGATGACTGAAAGAGCTATCTGTATTGCCCTTCTCTCCCCTATTTCACCGAGTTTCATGGAAATTGAATTGACACCTTCTCCATATCACACTTTCCAGTGCTTGGCAACGAAATCAACTATTCCGGATGAGTCCTTCGGACCGACGAGAACTTCCCATCCGGTTGCATCTTCGAGATCTCCTCTTATTCTTGCAGCAGCTCCGGGAATTATCATCTTTCTGTGCCTGACCTTATTCTCCAGTCCACTCTCCTTTATTATCTCCGCAACATCGCTGGCTTTGAGCTTTCCTCCGGCTATCGAGGGCTCAACAGCAAGGCCTTCGGTATCCGCAACTATGATGTAGCAGTCGATCTTACCTTCGACATCTCCCTCAACAGCATAATATGTCAGCGCGAAGTTCGTTGTGAGAAGAACTGGAGAGCTCTCATCAGGAGAACCGATCTCTCTCACTCCCGGTTCAACCCTTGCCGGAAATCTCGGATCGGTGTAAATGTTCTGCCTGAGGGTCAGAAGCGGGAGAACCGCCCACATCTCTGTTGTCCTCAGTATCATCGCATCAACAAATCTGTTCTGAAGGATTGAAGCTATCACAGCTTCCTCCCAGTGTCCGTTACCCTCAACAAGCCATGCAGAAGCTGGAACTCCAAGGATTGGCCATCTGAATGGATCGGCTTTTTCCTCAATTGCCTTGTGTCTTATCTCCACAATTCTGTTAAGAGTCCCTCTGAGATTCAGCGGATCTGTCACCGGATCAAGAACGATTGATGAGACTCCGCTCTCTTTTGCTATGAATGAGAGCTCCCAGAGCTTCCTCAGGTCAGAAGAAATTACAGCAAGAGGACAGTCATAGGAGCTTGCGATTGCGCACATCTCTTCAATATTTCCTTCTGTTCCACCATATATGAGCGGTTTCGTGTGAGAGGAGACTTCAAGAGCCTTTTCAATTGCTTCGGGATTGAAGGAGCACAGAACGAGGGGCATCTCAGCTTTCATCAGCTTTTCAGTGGCATCTCTGAAAGTCTCGGGATTGTTGCTTCTGTTTCTCAGGGCTATTCCATCAAACTTCAGCTCTGTTTTGAATCTCTCTATCGAGAAATTCTTTATCTCTTCTGCTCTCTCCTCGAGCGAGGGATCATTATCTGCAAGTGAGATGAAGTATGCAGTCGGACTGAAATATGTCAGCTCGTGTCTGTAGATGACCTCCTCTCCTCCGATGACTCTCTCACCTATTCTCACTTCTCTTACTGCCGGAGTCAGATACTCCACAAGCTTCTCCTTCTTCTTTCCCTTTAACCTCGGGCAGTCCTCGATTTTCGCCTCTCTATCTATAAGCTTGGATGCAAAAGCCATGCAGGTATCCTCACCACACTCCCCGCAGTTATCTCCGGGGAGCATCTTGTAAACTTCAAGCGGGGATTTTCTCGCCATTTCCACACCTCACACAAATTCTAAAGCTTTTCTCGGACAGTTCTCCACACAAACATTGCAGTATTGTTTCGGAGTTTCAAACCTCCTGCAGATGCTCAGATCCCATTCCGAAACCTTTCCATTCCTCACAACAAGCGTCACCGGCTTCTGAGGTCCCCTTCCTCCAGCAACATTCAGATCCTGCGAGACATTCGCAGGGCATGATATCACGCACTGCCCGCATCCTATGCATCTCTCCTCATATATCCTCAATCTTGTTTCGAGAACCTTTCCCGATTCTCCGAGAATTTCCTTGAGGAGCAATCTTTCTCTGAGATGCTTTGGAGTCATCAGCAGTTCACAGTCCTCAAGAGAGACCTTTCCCTCTCTCAGAGCCATTGCAAAGGCAAGACAGCTCTTCATGCCACATTTCCCGCAGTTCTTCTTCGGAAGATGTTTGTAAATCTCGTATGCTGAAGGAAGAGTCATCCTCTCACATCGTTATCCAGTTCTCGTATTCCACTCCCTTCTCAGCTATTCTGCTGAGCTGATCTATGATGTTCTGAAGGGTCTGAACAGATCTGGGATGGAGCATCATGAAGAGATCAACACCGCACAGGAGCATCGTAACTCCCGTGATCGTCTCCCAGAGCGGACCTCTGAGCATTCTGTCTCCCCAGTCCTCTCTCTTCATCCATGCCTCCCTTGCGCCCCATGCATTTGTTGTTCCCGAGGACATCGGGAAGGAGAGCTCCTTGTCTCCCTTAAGCCCTTCAAGCCTCATTCTCTGCATCACCGAGATGGTGTATTCAATTCCATATCCGAGAACTGCTGTGGTCGGATCCATCACAAGCTGGTCTCTCCTCAATCCAAGGTTCAGAAGCTTTCTGTTCAGCTCCTTCTGCTGGTTGATGTCAATTGAGGTCCATGCCAGAACGACATGGTTGTTCTCTATTGCAGCCCTTGCAATCCTCTCATAATCGATGTCGAGGGTTGCTGAAGCCAGAAGGCATCTCTCGCCCTTTGCAGCCTTTGCACAGGCTTCAAGAACAAGCGGATCTTTCTCCGGATTTCCGCTACCGCCAATCACGAGAGGAACTTCCACATTTTCGAGAAGCTCTCTGACAGTCTCGGCTGCCTCTTCCGGAGTTCTGTCCTTCGTTCTCGGGTCTGTTGAAACCAGATGAATCGTCACAAGATTTGCCCCGAGCTCAAGACCCCTCTTTGCCCAGGCAACAGGGTCCTCCATCACATCTTCAAAGTGGTCTCTTATTGCCTTCGGGAGAGGAGGAGGCATGTCAAAGACATCGAAAGTTACGAGAGGTCTGTTCTTCATCTCACTTCCCGGATAGAAGGGCATCCCGTTCTCTCCACCAATCCTGAACACCTTCTTTCTCGTTCCCCCCTCCTCCTCTGTTGCTCCGAGCTGAACCTCCTCTATTCTGTTCTTCCACTCCTGAACAAAAGGCCTATATTCCGGAATTTTTATCTCGGCTCTCCTCTCCTCCTCTCTCATCATCTGCGGAATGAGAACCGGTGCTGAAAACTCTATTATTCCGTTCTTCACGTCAATCGTCACATTTTCAAGCTCTATTTCCTCGAATTCCTTCAGTTCTTCAAGCCATTCCGCGGCATCTATGATAAGTTTCGGGATTCTCATTTCCTCCTTCGTCATTGTTTCTCCTTCCTCCGGATTATCACCTTTTCAATGTGTATCTTCGCATTTTCAAGAACTATCTTCATTCCTCCTCCAAGCGGAATCGTCATTCCGCTGACCTGAGCAGGAATCTGAGTCATCACGGGTGCCTCTTCAGCAACCTCTTCCTCAACTTCCTCCTCTTCCCTCTCCTTCCAGCGCTCAACAACCGGATGACCCTTTTCTTCAAGGAACTTCTTCAGACTCTCGAGATCGACCGCATCCTTCTCGGTGGCAATCTTGTCATAGAGGTCCTCCGGAATCGCATCCTTAACCTCTTCCTTTATCTTCGAGGGCATCCAGACAACTCTTCTGATTCCCCCGTCTGCTATGAAGAACTTCGGACTCCTGATGTATTCAATTGCCATTCCAACAAGCCCCTCGACCTGAACTCCTCCTCCGGCCTGACCGGCCATTCTGCTGAAGGGAATTCCGAAAGGTGTCTCTCCCGTGTAGTCTCGGTCAACAATTCCTATGCCATCGACCTCTGGAATGTAGAATGCGAGAGCTTCGAAACATCCGCAGGAGGTGTGCGGATATCCGAACATGCTGTGCAGAAACACCCGCTGAATTGCTCCTCCGGATTTCTCCTTAGCTGCTTCATTAACACCGCTGTATTCATAGACAACAGGGTCGAGAAGCTCTCCCTTCTCGCATCTTGAAATCGGTCCATGGGGATCAACTCTTGCTGCAGCTCTGGCATCAAACCATGAGATTGCTCCGCAGAGAGAGATTCTATCCGGCGTGATCGTGCAGACGTGTTGCGGAGCAAAGGACTGGCAGAGAACGCAGTTGTAGAACTCCTCAACATCCTCCTCAGAAAGTGCTCTTGCTCTTGCATCTCTCTCGTTATAAACCTTTCTTGCAAATTCAACGAATTCCTCAACCTTCTGAGGATCTGTGTAGAATGTTATCTGCATCTTCTCTATGAAGCTCAGCTCTGCCTTGAAGAGTCTGAGAAGAGCTTCTCCGATGATTTTAAGAGAGTTCAGTCCCTTGTTATACGCTTCCTTCCCTATCCTTATCCATATGTCATCTCTCTGGTTAAGATGCATGACTCCCTGAATGTAGTTCGTGAACTCGTGAATTCTTCTCTCTATGACTCCCTCAAGGTCCTTTTCAATCTGACTTCCCGCAACCTCTATGAGAATTCCAAGCGGATAGGATTCTCCCTCTTTCATCTCATTTAAATCCGGTCCTATAATCTCGATCTTTCCGTCTTCCACCTCATCCATGCTTCTTGCCTGAACAAGCTCTGCACCCAGAGCTTTGGGTCCTCCGAACTCAACATACATCTGCTTCGCTCTGATTCTCTCTCCTTCATACATCGGTCCAATATCCACAGGTAACTCACTCATTTTTATCCTCTCCAATTTTTTCAATTATTTCATCAAGCATCTCGAAGAATTTCTCATCTTTGAACTGATTTTTGAACGAGATGTCTGCATTTGGATGATAATATCTGTCAATTGAAGCCGTGCTCAGATGCGGAGCAAAGTTCTTCAGAGCTGAGAGCATCTGGGAAGCAAGATAATATGTGATTCCGAGAAACATCACGAAATCATAGTTTCCCTTTCCGTCAAAGCCCATCCAGCTCTCATCAAGCAGCATGTTGGTGAGCTCATGGAGAAGCGACACCTTAACCTTCTGAGCATATCCATCCTCAACAAAATACCTTATGCTACCTCCTGTTGCAACAGTCGGAATTCCCATGTCTATGAGTTTCTCGACCCTCTTCCTGAGCTCTCTGTCAGAAACTTCCGAACCAACGACAAGAAGAGGTCTCTTTGATTTCTTGAATCTCCTCACGAACTCATCCACGGTCACAGCTCTCGCCATTTTCGGACCCGGTATATTTCCGATGTCATATGGAATTTCCATTCCTCTCACCTCACTTTCTCACAAGTCTTTCGAGATTCGTCGGGTCAAAGGACGGATCAACCTTCCTCAGTGGTCCTTCAAGAATCCTCTTTGTGCTCCAGTCAATCTTCCATCCATGCTCATCTTCAAGCATCTTCAGAAGCTCGTCCTTTCTGGCCAGTGGAAGGTCT
Organism: Candidatus Mnemosynella bozhongmuii; assembly: GCA_014361165.1. Taxonomy (GTDB): domain Archaea; phylum Halobacteriota; class Archaeoglobi; order Mnemosynellales; family Mnemosynellaceae; genus Mnemosynella; species Mnemosynella bozhongmuii. The sequence goes on along the minus strand of JACIWD010000076.1, from coordinate 2,732 downwards.
GCCTCGCTTCTGACAAAGAGGTGCCAGTCATCAGGATAGCTCTTCAGATACTTCATGCTGAGATCAAGATAATGGGTGAGCTTGATCTGTCTTCCCTGCGGAGTGTCATTTGGTCTCATGCAGAGCTTCGCAACCAGCGGAATGGCCTCCTCAATGGTCTCGGCTGAAACGAGAAGATGTTCTGGAGCCGGCTCAATCCTCACCTGGGAACCATCTCTTGCATTGTAGATCACCCAGTCCTCCTCTTTATCTCTTCTCCCCAGGAAGGCTCTTCTGTATTTAACTCCATGAGGCCCAACAACTGCCGGAACTCCAAGACGGTTAAAGCCAGTTGCGATGCTTGCTGCCTTCTGAGAATAAGCTCCCCATGCAACCCCGCATGCTCCAACTCTGTTCAGAATGTAATCGGCAATCTCATCATAATTTCCTCTGAGCTTTCTTCTCGCAAAAATGCTCGCAACCTTTATTGCAGCTCCGTGAATGTGGGCATTTGCGACGCATGAGCCGACATTGACGAGACCTCCTGCATCGAACTCTCCGGGATACTTTTCGTAGAGCGTCTCTCCATCCTCATCCTTGTAGAGCCCGAGGTTTATTGCTGCACATCCCGAGACCGTTACGATGAATCTTCTCTCAAGAAACTCCTTCACGAGAAGCCAGACATCCTTTGCTCCTTTCGGATTGTTGTCACATCCTATTGCTGCGATGATCCCCGGAATTGTTCCGAGAACTATCGGAGCTCCCACGTTCCTTATTTCGGTGTCCTTTATCGGGCCTCTTCCAGCCCTGACCTTGCCTATTTCATTCCTGATGAGCGGAAGAGCGGCCTTCATGATGACATCATTGATCGGAATGTTCACGGGACAGACCTGCTCGCACCTCATGCACGAGACGCAGTATTCGTAGAGCTCCTGAAGCTTCGAGAAATCTCCGGCTTTAGCTGCTCTGTTTGCCTCGCTTATCTTCAGATTCTGCGGACATGCCAGGGTGCATCTGTTGCAGTGAATGCACCTGTTCACGAGCTCCTTCAGCTCCTCATCACTCGGAAGACTCTTCACATCTTTTCTGAGCTCGTGCATTCTGAGAGCCACTTTCACAGCAACCTCTCCAACCTTCCGGGAATCGAGAATCGCAACTCCGTCAAGCTTTCCTGAGACGAGGTCTTCGACGATTTCATCGGGATCATCATTTGTTCTGTCCGGAAGTCCGTGAAGCGCCTTGTCCATCGTTGCTATCAGCGGAGCTCTCACCCTTCTGGCTTGCTCAAGAACATCTGCTCTGATGCACTGCTCATCCACAACAATCACGTCGGCAAGACCGCTTCTTATCGCCTTCAGCTGGCGACTCAGTGCGGCAACAATCTTCGCATTTGGATAGTATCTCGTGATATCAAGAGATGTGCAGCAGATGCCGGCGATGTCAACTTTATCTTCGAGACCGTTTTCGATGAGATAATCCGCAATATCAATCGCGGGTGGCACATTGTGACCTATGACCAGAATCGTCGGCTTCTCGGGATTCATCGTTCCGAGTCCCATTTCAACAAGAGGCGCATCCGCATCTCCCTTCGGGAAGTTAAAGGCAACAATCTGAAGGATGTCCGCAACTTCCTTTCCGAGAGAGTCAAGCATTCCCACGTGAAGAGCCTTTGATTCGAAATCCAGATGGGAGCCCTCCTGACCTGTGTGAAGAGCATCCATCATCTGAACGAGCTGCTCCTCGATATACTCCAGCACGGGCTCGAAGTCGCTGATCTTCTTCGGTCTTATTCCCGTGATGAGTCTTGTCAGCGGAGCCTCAACCTCTATCTCTCCCCCGAGATCAACTGGAAGATCCTTTCCGAACATCTTCACGATGTCCTCGTAGAGATGTCTCGCATGAGCCACATGAGCTGAAGTTCCCACAAGGCACGCAAGAAGAACTATTCTTCCCTGAGTTGCCCTCAGGTCAATCCCGCAGGCTCCTTTCTTGTTTCCAGTCAGATCACACTTTCCGAGAGTGCAGAGAGAGCAGGTGTCATCGTAAGGAGCATAGAAAGGCTTGTACCTCTTCAGGAGCTTGAAATCCCAGTCTCTGAGATCGGCTGCAGATGGAAACGGATAGGGTCCCATTGGCTCCCATTCATCCTCCTCTATGACCTCGCCAATAAGAACTTCCAGATTCTTCAGCGAGATTCCCCGAGATTCGAATTTCTCAACGCTGAATTTCGTCTTCAAATTTCTACCTCCCGAAAATAACGATATATCATGCTAATTATTTCGTTATTTCTCAACTTTTTAAATCCTTCTCTTTTCTCCGCCTTATGAAAAAATTGGTTGTTTTTGCTACTGGCGAAATGTTTATCTCAGTTTCCTCCAATTCTACTCTGATGCACCCCTCTAAAAGCATCAGAGGTCTCAGGAGCAGAAGTCTTGAGGGAAAAACAATCATTCTCGGCGTCACCGGAAGCATTGCAGCAGTTAAGACTGTGGAGCTATCCCGCGAGCTCATACGGAGAGGTGCAGAGGTTATTGCGGTGATGAGCGAGTCAGCTAAGAGAATCATTCATCCGGATGCACTTCACTATGCAACAGGCAACAGGGTCATAACCGAGATAACGGGAGAAGTGGAGCACGTCAGATTCTGCGGGGAAGGAGGCGAGGCAGACCTTCTCCTCATTGCTCCCGCAACCGCAAACACAATTTCCAAAATCTCTCTTGGAATAGATGACACTCCCGTGACAACTTTCGCAA
>JACIWD010000075.1 GCA_014361165.1 Candidatus Mnemosynella bozhongmuii | reverse complement strand
GATGCCCCTTTCCCCCAGCCAGGGGAGCAGGGCCGCAAGGTCCACCCGGCCGGCCCGGGCCGGGAACCGCTCGATCCGGGCCCCACTCGCCCGCAGGGCCTCTTCCACCCCTTGGGGCATGGTGCAGGTGGCGATCAGGGTTTCTGCTCCTTTCCCGAGCACCTTTGCCCCCGGCGGGGTCCGGCCCCGGGAGTCGAGCACGATCCTCAAAGGTTGCGGGCCTTCCACCTCCCGCACGGTGAGCTGGGGATCGTCGGCGAGCACTGTGCCCACCCCCACCAGCACCGCGGCGTGTGCTCGCCGGAGCTCGTGCACCCGCCGCCGCGCCCGCTGCCCCGTTATCCAGCGGGAGTCCCCCGCCTTGGTGGCGATCCTCCCGTCCAGGGACATGGCCAGCTTCAGGGAGACGAAGGGACGTTTGGTCCTGATCCAGTGGAAGAAGACCTCGTTCAACCTCTCGGCCTCTTCCCTGAGGATCCCCTCTACCACCTCCACCCCGGCGGCGCGGAGTCTTTCCAGGCCTTTGCCGTTCACCAGGGGGTTGGGGTCGCGGGTGGCGACGATGACCCGGCGGATCCCGGCGGCGATGATGCGGTCGGCGCACGGGGGGGTCTTCCCCCAGTGGGCACACGGCTCCAGGTTCACGTAGAGATCGGCGCCCTTTGCCCCCTCTCCGGCCCGGGTCAGGGCCAGGGCCTCGGCATGGGGGCCTCCGTAACGGGCGTGGTAGCCCTCGGCGATCACCTCCCCGTCCCGGACGACCACCGCCCCCACCAGGGGGTTGGGGCGGGTATACCCCTCCC
>JACIWD010000074.1 GCA_014361165.1 Candidatus Mnemosynella bozhongmuii | reverse complement strand
GGCAGATATGCTCCTCCCGCAAATGTATATCCGCACTTCCTGCACTGCCAGATTGCCGTGCTGATTCTTCTGACCGTCAGATGGAAGCACTGAGGACATCTGTGGGGCTTCTTCATCTCAGCCTCTATATCTGCAACCAGCTTTCTGATCTTCCTTCCGTATCTCGCTCCGAATCTTCCAGCAGACCTTGTTTTATAACCCTTCCTTCTTTTGACCGCCATTTTCTATAACCCCTAAGAGTTTTTTCCTGAGCTCTTCAGCTTTCTTACTTGAGAGATCCACTATATTATAAACTTTTTCGACACTCAATCTTCCCGCACCGCTCTTCTGAATTCCAACTATCTCGTTTGAGGAACCGAATATAACGGTCATCCTTGAACTGCATATCTGCTCCTCTTCGAGATTCGGGTCAACGAAAATCTGTGTTCCGAAATCAACTGTTGTGACTGCTATCGGAACATTCTGAACTTTTAGAGGAGCGTTCTCTCCGTACCCAAATCTCTCGTTCGGGATTTCTGCAGTCATGAGTGCTGCTATTGCTCCCAGAGCCGATGCATCTATCAGATTTCCATCGTGATCGAGAACGTGAATGTCTATGAATATCATCCAGACTTCCTCGCCCTCTTTTATGCATAGAGACTCAAGATCAACCGCATTTGACTCCCTTATTCCCCTGTCAACAACTCTTGCGAGTTCAATTGCATTCTCATCCGGCGGCCCTGGTTCGAAGCTCGGTGAGGCAAGCGGAACCTGTTCGGCATTTGTTATTATGATCCCCATGTTTGGCGTATCGGGAAACGGTTCTCCCGGCTGCATCTTAACTCCAACGAGAACCCGGGTGTTCCCTATCATAACCTCGGCAGACCCCTCTGCTTTCTGAATCACATCTGTCTCTATTTTCACCTCTCTGTACTCATCTGCTCTCCTCCCGTCGATCCTCTCCCCTCTCCGTGCAAGATTGTAGATGTAATCCTTTCTGATCTCCGCTATTATCTTGTCATTCATTTTCAATACCTCCGTATCTTGCAAGCAGAGCCTCCCTCTGCATCTTGTAAATTCTCTTGCAACCCTCTATGGCCATCTCAAGAGCTCTCTCAAATTCCTCTCTGGTCAGATGGCCGTCCATCTGAAGCAGAGTTATCTCACCCGTGTTTGCGAGAATTGCAACAGGCATGTCAGCCTGACCGTAATTGTCCTCCTCCTTGCAAAGATCGAGCACAAGCGTGTCATCCACCTTACCAACTGAGCAGGCTGAGATGAGGCCCCTCATTGGAATTCCTGCATCTGCAAGAGCGACAGAAGCAGCATTCAGAGCTGCAACCCTCGTTCCTGCATCTGCCTGAAGAATTTCAACGAAGATGTCTATTGTCGATCTCGGAAAGTATTCCTTGAGGATCACGGATTCAAGAGCCTCTCTGCTCACCTTCGAGATCTCTATGCTCCTTCTATCCGGCCCGGGTCTCTTTCTCTCTTCAACGCTGAAGGGAGCCATGTTGTAGCGGTATCTCACTATTGCATGAGTTGCCTCCTGAAGATGCTTCGGATGAACCTCTCTTGGTCCGTAGACAGCTGCCATGACCTTGTTCTTTCCGTGCTCAAGATAGCATGATCCGTCCGCTCTGTGAAGAGGCCCCACAACAATCTTCATGGGTCTGAGCTCGTCTGGAGCTCTACCATCTATTCTCCTTCCATCAATAATAAGCTTCTCGGGTTTTTGTTGCACCTCAATCACCACGCAACTTTTCCTTTTCACTCCTTATCAATTCCTGAACCTTTTCGGTAAGACCTATTGTATGGGCTTCCCTCTCTATGAGCGCTATTGCGCTTTCAAGAATGCTCATGTTTTTCTCATCTCCCTTTATCCATATTCTCCCGTTCTGTCCAACATAAATCTGACATCCCGTCTCCTTCTTGAGAAGAGATATCATCGAACCTCCTCTTCCTATAACTCTCGGAACTCTGGTATGGGCTATTTCTATGACTCTGCCCTCCGTTATCTTTCCGAAAAATCTCTCCCCTTTGAGAGTGAGTTCAACCCTCATCGCAGGGTCTATTCTCTTCACCTTCCCTATTATCATGTCTCCAATGCTCAGAAACTCATCAATTCTGTTCGGATCTATTTTTCTGTTCACCTCGGAAATGTGGAGAACTCCTTCATAGGGAGAATTTATGTCAACATTCCAGAACGAGAACCCAATTTCAACGATCTTTCCTATAACGACATCCTCGGGAGAGGGAATGTATTTTCCGGCGAGAGGGATTACCCTTATTTTGTCACCCTTTCTGTCGAGAATTCCATAAATTGAGGCGTAAACCTTTCCTCTCTCAACATATGTCCCTTCCCCTGCCTTTCTTCTGTCAGTTGAGAGAAGATCTCCTGGAACCACTATTTCCCTTGCCATTAAAACACCTCACTTCACAAGCCTTGTTTCCGCCTCTCCGTGCGTGAGCTTGTTGAGGGTTTCATAGAAATCGTTCTGAAGTCCGGCCGGCATCCTTATTATTGCCATCCAGGAGCCATCCGAACCCCATTCCTCTTTCTCAATTTCTCCAAAAGATCTCAGTGCCCCCATACACCTTCCAACGTGCTGGGGAGGTATTTTGAATGCAATTTTCACCTCTTCAAATTTTATCGGAATGATCGGTCTTATTGCTCTGAGGACTTCATTGACCAGCTCATCTATGCTCTTGTGAAGATCAATGTGGACTCCTGCTTCTTCCATTGCCTTCTCGATTCTCGAAGGTGGATGCGGAGTCCCTGTCTGAGGATTTATCGCATTTCTCGCGATTATTGAGACTATCTGCTTCCTTCTATCTTCTATCATCCTTCTTCTCTGCTCTGCGGTTATCTGGATGTCTCCTTTTTCAATGATTTTCCTTGCAACCTCATATACATCCTTTGTTCCGAAAATTGATTTCAGATCTTCCTCAGAGGCTCTTTCACCCTTCGAGGCATCCGAGAAGATCTCTTCGACTGCAAGAAGCTCCTCGAAATTGACATCCTTTTCTCCCTGCTTTACCTTGAAGGCCAGCTCTGGATCCACCAGAATCTCGAAGGTCTTTCCATGAGTTTTCAATCTTGCGACAACGGCATCTTCAAGCCTCACCATGAGGACATCTCACTCCTTCTTCACTCTTTCAAGATACTCCGCAATTTTCTCTTTCTCCATCTTTCTCAGCTTTTTCTCCTTCAGTGTGATGTATCCGACCTCCACTGTTTCTGCTGAGGCCTCTCCTTCGGTTGCTTTTACGAGAGCCTCCATTCCGAGGAGAATTCCCTCCTCAAGAGTCATGTCGTCTCTGTATTTCTCCTCCAGAAGCTCCATGACAACATTTCTGTTTGCTCCGATTGCTGTTGCCTTGTATCCCAGAAGAGCTCCGCTCGGATCTGTTTCATAAAGTCTGCTCCTTGTATCAACACCGGCAATCAGAAGAGACGTTCCAAAAGGTCTCACTCCTCCGTACTGGGTGAACTGCTGCTTGAAATCACAGATTTTCTTTGCCAGAGTTTCAACTTCGATGGGCTCATCATAAACCACCCTGTTTATCATTGCCTCCAGCCTGGCTCTGTCAACGAGCATTCTTGCATCCGCAACGAGTCCTGAAGTGGCAACTCCGATATGCTCATCAATCTGATAGATCTTCTCTATAGAGCTCGGTTCGAGAAGCCTGGTGGTAACTCTTTTATCAACCAGCAGAATGACTCCCTCTGTCGTGTTTATTCCTATCGCAGGAGTTCCTCTCTTAACCGCCTCTCTCGCATATTCAACCTGAAAGAGCCTTCCGTCAGGACTGAAAACAGTTATTGCCCTGTCATATCCCATTTGAGGTGCCACATGCATTTCTCTCACTCTCCAAAATTTAAGAACTCATGTGATTCTCGGCTTTACCTAATTCTGATAACCTTTTTTGTATAAACTTTTCTATAGCAGTCTTTATCGTCCCGGAGCTCCCGAGAACCTGAATGCAGAGCTCCTTGCCGTTAACCTCCTTCATACAGGCCAGAGCTGAGCGGAGCATATCAACTGATTTGTGGGAACATCTGACAACCGCGAAGGGATATCTGTATCTCACGAGCTTCAGATTTATTCTGCTCACTCCGAGATCTCCAAAAAGGGAATAAGCAGAGATCCAGAGCTCTCTTAAAAACTCCTCCTCTCCGATTTCTTCTTCCGAATGGATTCTGACTGCAAGATATCTGAATCTCTCATCCTTCATTCTTCTCCACCACTTCAACACCCTCTCGAATGTAATGAGGAGAGGTTCTTTTCCTCAAACTCTCCGCATTTTCATGAAGAGCTCTGAGTGCATCTTCTCTGCTCATATCGAAAAGAGATGCCATGGCAACAAGCTCCAGAGGTGCTCTCATTGAGAGCAAACTCTTTGCTCCGCTTGAGAGAAGGAAAAGAACTCCCTTTTTCTTCACAAGACTGAAATTGTGTCTCATTCTGTAGAGGGAGACGCTTCTTGTTCTCCCCCTCTCAAGAAGGGGAGAGAGATCAAAGATGACCGCTATGCTGTTCTCCTTCAGCTCTCTCACAAAACTTCTGTTGAACCGATATCTGTGAGCACCGTGAAGGATGTGCACGAAATCATTTCTGATGTATTTGCGGTCATTCTTCATTGAGGAGGAGAGGACGCCAATTATTTTTGCTTTTCCATGAAATTTCGCTATCTGCCTTCTGAATTCCCTCTGATCAGAAGGGGCAAGAAGAAGGGGACCTCCATCGAAATTTTCCGGAGTCTGGAATCTCCAGACCTCTTTAAATCCGAGTTCAAGTGCGAAATTCTCGACTCTTTCATCCTGACACCTTATTCCGAGATCGTAAAATTCTCGCCTCTTCAATCTTACCCCTCATCTCCTCCATCACCTTATCCTTCCTGAGAGGATAGGTAACAATCTTTACGCTGACTGCTATTGCATCTGATGATTCCGTCAGTTTGAGCTCTGAATCAACCGCCTTCTGCTTGTCAAACCTCATGTGAACCGTTCCCTCTTCATCAGTTCTCATCTCGAGTGTTCTTTCAAGCATATCGAGATCCTCTTCAGAGAGTTTTGAGAGAAGCTCCACAAGATGCCTCTCACACTTCTTCTCAACGCTTCCCTCAAAGTAAATTATTGGATTTCCGAAGTGGCCCTTTGTCTTGAACTTTCTGAAGGTTCCGTCTGAAGGAAGAAGAGAGAGAAAAATACTCTCGATTAAACTCTCATCTTCAGTTGCATGTGCGAGGGTGCGGAATCTTAATGAGCGTATCACTTCCCTCGCCTTTTATGAGCTCTTATGCTCGGATAGTTCTTCTCCCTGCCTCTTCCCTTGCGCTTCCTCATTCCTCTGTTCTTCCTTCCTTCAGAGGTCTTTCCGCGGAAGACTCTTCCTCTGTGAGAGGGATGGCATATCCAGTTCAGATTCTTGTCACTTTTTATCACGGGATGATGCGGATCCACGAGAATGACCTCGAACCACTTGTACCTGCCGTCCTCTCCCACGTAATAGGAGTTCAAAACCTCGAGATTTGGAAATCTCCTCGCCGCTCTCTCCTCGGCAATTCTCTTAAGACTCTTGCCCCTTGTTATCTTGTTAACTCCCATTCTTGCAGTTCTTCTTCCCTTCCTGAATCTCTTCTTTCTTGCTCCACCTCTCCTGACTCTGACTCTCGCAACAATGATTCCCTGCTTTGCCTTGTATCCAAGAGACCTTGCCCTGTCTATCCTCGTTGGTCTCTCAATTCTCACAACAGATGGCTCTCTTCTCCACTGAATGTATCGCTCCCAGAGAATCTCTCTGAGGGGCTCGTCAGAAGGTCTCTTCCAGAGTTCTCCAATATAGCTGTAAACAGATCTCAATTCTCTCACCACCACTGTTTTACGGTTCAGCCCTGTGGCCACATCCCAGCGGGATTTCTCCCGCCACTCTCAGGATTTCAGATGAGCTCATCAAATTTAAATCTTGCTGAAGGACTATCTCATTCTCAGCATCTGAATTCCCTGAGAGGCTATCTTCGAGGCAACAGAACCCATGACAAAGAGAAGCAGAACTGGAAGCAGATATGAGATGAGGAGCTGAACTATGCCCTCGAAACCCTGCGACGGAGGAAGTCTCTGCATGAATGCCTCCGAGAATCTTATGATTCCTTCAGGATCTGTTAAAAACGAGAAAGCTGTGAAGAATGTGTAGATCAGAAGGGCAACTCCTGCGAGAAAGACTATCGCTCCGGAAATTGAGATTATCTTCCTCCCATCTCCTCCCCTGGAGCTTTCCTCTGATTCCATGGATGGAAGAATCATTTTTAAGAATTTAAGCTTTTTCAATATTACTCTCACTCATCTTTCGGTGTTCAAAAGATAAAGAAAAATATTTAACGGATCATCATGAAAAATTGAGTGGTGAACTCTATGAGCATGAGTCCAGAAGAATTTAAAAAAGCCTGTAAGGGAATCATTCCAGTCCAGTACTGCCCGATGCATGAGAATTTAGAGGTGAACTACGAAGGACTGAAGGAGAACACAAAATTTCTGGTTGATTTCGCGGAAGATGGGAAAAAAGACGTTGTGATCATGACGAATGGGAGCACAACGGAAGCCTATGCTCTTTCGATGGAGGAGCAGAAGAAGGTCATAAAAACTGTTGTCGAGGTTGCTGACGGAAAGGTTCCTGTCGTGGCAGGAGTGAGCAGACCGAGTTCAATAGAAGCTGTTGAACTTGCGAAATACGCTGAAGAGGTCGGCGCAGATTGTGTTATGAGCACACCTCCATACTATCACAGAGCCTATCGCGAGGAGCTCTATGAGCATTTCAAGAGCATTGCAGATGCTGTTGACATAGCTGTGATGATTTACAACAATGCAGATGTCTCGGGAACCTTCATTCCAGCAGATCTCGTTGCAGAGCTCGCGAAGATTGAGAATATTGTGGCAATAAAGGATAACAGCCCGACTGCAATAGACTACATGCTCAAAGCTCTTCTGATAGATGAGAAGGACATGGTTCTTCTGAATGGCTTCGGAGAATTCCACTATCCCGCTTCAGCTGCATATGGATTGAAATACAAGGGATTCGTGACCTTCATAGGAAACTTTGCACCGGAGATGAGCTATGCGGTCTATGAAGCCGTCATGAAGGGAGATTTCGTGGAGGCGATGAAAGCTGTCACGAAGCTCTCGCCGATTCAGCTTCTAATGATGAAGCTCCTGAAGAAGAGAGTTGATCACTCTGTTCTTCCGGAGGCCTTCAGAACGAATTACATGTACATGCTTGTTGGAAAGGCTGCAATGGACATCGTTGGGCTGCACGGAGGACCTCTGAGACCTCCGCTGAAGGAGCTCTCAGCTGAAGAAAAGGAGGAGGTCAGAAAGGTTCTGAAGGAGATAGGAATAGTTTAAATCTCCTTCTTCCTTTTCCTTTTTTAAAACAGAATTCCCTCGGTGTCCTCCCCTCCATAGAAAATTTCCTGAATTCCATCGTAGATGTCTTCCATCCCGAAGAAGGTTTCTGAAGATACAGGGTAAATTTCCTGAGATATTCTGCTCTCTTTCAGAGCATGGAAGAGCTCCAGCGAGACTCCCTCCCCCCGAAGCTCCTCGTAGAGCGCATCAGGATTTCCACTCCACTCAACAATCCTCTCCACCTCATCCTCACTAAGAAGATCAGACTTGGAGAGAACAGGAATCTGGGGGATCTTCAATCTGAAAGTTGCGGATGCACACATGAAGAGCACGCTCAGAAATCCATCAGGAGTTCTCGAAACCATTGGATCGAAGAGGAATACCATCACGCTTCTCGATCTTTCGAGAACATCAATGATAATCTCGCTTGCTTTTCTGAGAGTGAAAAGCTCCATCTGACCGGGAGTGTCGATGAGAACATATTCTCCGCTGTATCCATCTATCTCCTCTTTTATCTCCTCCGCCTTCAGGCTTATGAGGTCTGCTCCCACAATCTGAGCTCCGTTTGGTCCAACACCATAGTTCTGCATGATGTCCTCAAGAGTGAACCACTCCCTGATGTCAACATCCGGAGAATACGGAATCATCTCCGCTCCGGGATCGAGATTGACGGTGACATAGTCAAGCCTCTTCAGATCGAGCCACTCGCCAAAGCTCTTTGTGAGATAACTTTTTCCGCTCCCTGCAGTTCCGATAAAGTAAATGTAAATACGATCAAGAGTCATCAGAAAAGATAAGATCAGGAGTCTATTTAGCTTTGATGGTGATGTTCATGAGCATGATTCTCATAACAGGAGCTCTTCCGGAGAACTCCGGTAAAACAACATTTGCAGAGGTTCTTGTATCAGAGGCAAAACAATCCGGTGTTGACGTGGGAGTTTCGAAACCTTTCTGTTCGAGCAGCGGATGGTATCATTACGAGGTCATTGAGAAAAGCAGAGAGCTTGGTTTTCTTGTGGGAAGAGACATTCTGAGACTTCACACCGCTGCGGAGAGCAGGGATGAAATTGAGATTGAAAATCCCGTGGCATCTCTGGCAATACCTCCTGATCCAGAAAAACTTGAGTGGAATTTCTCCCAGTATCGCTTCTCGATCAATCAGCTTGTCCTGATGAGAGTGAGTGATGAGAGAACTCATCATTTCCTCGTCAGCCAAAATCTCGAATTACTGAGCGAAACACTCAGAGAGGAGGTCGAAAAACTTCTCAAATCTCTCAGGGGAGATGTTGAGGAGATAGAGGTTGAGATGATTGACGATGTTCTTCAGAGAGCAAGAGACATATCTGAGAGAGCTCTGAGAACTCTGAAAAAAAGACATGAGCTTCTGATTGTGGAATCTTTCAGCAATGTGGCTGCACCAAATAAAGAGAGCACTGAAGCAGATCTGATCATCGGAGTCTTTCCTGGAAAGGCCATAGTTTATGAGGGAGAGAAATACAGAAAGGCAATGGAAATTCTTCTCGATTTCAGAGAACCGTGGCAGATAAATCTGGAGAACCTTATGGAGCTCCTGAAACCTTTGAAAACAATTGAGCTAAAGCCAAAAGAGCTGGGGAACAGAGGAATTTTTGAAGAGCTGAGAAATGAGTTTCTGAACCTCTGAAGCTTCTTCTTACATTTCTGAACATCTTCACCAGAATTCCAATGTCTCCTCTCCTGAGCTTCTCAATAATGAGTTTTGGTCTAAGATAGAATTTAAGATAGCATTCTTTCAGCATCCTGAAGAGCTCCTCAGGAGAGAGATTATCGTTTTTCAGCACCGGATTCACCGCAGTGAATTCATCGTAGTTTTCGGTCAGGAGAAGTCCTTTTTCCTTCGCCTCCTCATAAATCTCGGTTCCTGGATAAGGAGTCAGAAGTGAGAACTGGGCATAATCTGGATTGAGCTCCACTGAAAATCTGAGAGTTTTCCTCACCTCCTCCCTTGTTTCGAAAGGCGCTCCTATGATGAAAGAGCACGTAACAGAAATTCCCTCCTCCTTCGTCATCTCCACCGCTCTCCTCACTTCATCAAGTTTTATTCCCTTTCTGTAATAATCCAGAACTCTCTCGGAAGCTGATTCCACACCGTAGTATATGTGGGCGCATCCCGCTTTTTTCATCTTCCTGAGAAGCTCTCTTGAAACCGTGTCAACTCTGGATGTGCATGTCCACTCAACATCAAGACCTCTTCTGCATATCTCCTCGCAGATTTCCTCAACTCTCCTCTTATCAAGCGTGAATGTGTCATCGCTGAATGCAATTCTCTTTGCCTGAAACTCATTCACGAGCCATTCCATCTCATCAACAACATTCCCGGCACTCCTTGCACGAAATTTTCTTCCGAAGAGAGCTGATGAAACGCAGTATCTGCAGCCAAAGGGACAGCCTCTTGAGGTTATCATGGGAAAGTGATCGAGCTTATCTCCGAAAATCGAGTATTTCTCAAGGGGCATCAGATCAAATGCTGGAAAGGGAAGAGAATCAAGATCTTCGATGAATTCCCTTCTCTCATTTTCCACTATCCTGTCTCCCTCTCTGTACACCAGACCTCTGACATTCTCGAGAGATTCTCCTCTCTCGACTCTCTCCGCAACCTCAAGCATCGTGTACTCTCCCTCTCCTATGCAAACTGCATCCACGCAACCTTCTCTCAGAACCTCATGTGGCATGAAGCTCGGATGAGGGCCGCCAAAGATGATCAGGATGTCCTGAAACCTCTTTTTGAGCTCCCTCGCATAATAAAGTGCCCTTTTGAAAGCCGGAGTTGTTACAGAGATTCCCACGATTGAGGAACCCTCAGTTCTCTCAAGAATTTCCTCAAGAGTGAGCCTCTCCACCATATTATCAATTATCCGGACTGGAAAACCGTTCTCTCTGAGAAATGACGCGATGTAACCAATCCCGAGAGGAGGAGTTGAAATTCCAAGCCTGTGAACAACCTCAACTTTTGAATCGGGATTCAGGAGAACTATCATCTCCCCCTGACTCGCCCCCCACCCCATTCAATTCTATCTTCATCAAATTTATTAAAAATTTCGAAAAATTGTATTTCTGGATGAAACTCATAATCTGCGGAGCTGTGGGATATGGAGGAATTGAGAGGATAAGAGATCTCCAGGAGTTTCTCAGGGAAAATGGCTACGAAGTCATAGATCAGTTCAGGGATGCTGATTACAGCTATGTGGAGGATTTCAGAGACAGAGCGGAGCTTTCAAGGAAGATAATTGAAAGGGATTTGAAAAGGATTGAGGATGCTGACGTTCTGATTCTCATTGCGGATTCACCGAGCTTCGGGGCATCCATTGAGGCTTTCCTGTTCTCAATGAAGGGAAGAACTGTCATAGCATATGCTGAGAATCCCGCAAGATCTCCCTGGTCGCTGGCATTTGCACGGAGGATTTGCAGAAACCGGGAGGAACTGCTGAAAGCTCTGAAGGAAATGGGAAAAGAGGAGATCAGAACCATACCGAATATCTGGGGAGAGCACGAGGCAGAGTTCATCTATGAGAATTTCGGATGCATCTGTCCTGTCACAGGCAGGGAGGACAGGGCAAGAATCACAATCAGATATGTTCCGGATGAGTGGTTAATTGAATATGAATCTCTTGACAGATATTTCAGAAGCTTTCAGAACAGGGAGATTCACCATGAAGCTGTTGTTTCCGAGATATTTTCGGAGATCTCGAAGAGGATTTCTCCTCGCTATCTCGAAGTCGCAGGAGAGTTCGAGGAGAGAAGTGGAGTCAGAGCAAGGATAATTAAAAGAGGAGGTCAGAAGAATGGAATTTGAGCCATCCTATCTCGAACTCATGAGGAGCGGAGAGTTGAAGGAAAGAATCAGGGAGCTCTATTCAATTCTCGAATCATGCGAACTCTGTCCGAGGAAGTGCCATGTAAACAGGATGAAGGGTGAAGAAGGCTATTGCCGTTCGGATGCAACACCAATGGTCTCAAGCTATTTTCCCCATTTCGGAGAGGAGGATGTTCTTGTTGGAAGAAACGGTTCCGGAACAATCTTCCTCACAAACTGCAATCTCCTCTGTGTTTACTGTCAGAACTACGACATAAGCCATCTCGGAATTGGAGAGGCTGTCAGCGAGGAGAGAATTGCGGAGATGATGCTTCATCTTCAGACTCTCGGATGTCACAACATAAATTTCGTGACTCCAACTCACTATACACCTCAGCTCGTTAAGGCGATTGAGATCGCAGCGGAAAGGGGTCTCAGACTCCCGATTGTGTGGAACTGCAGCGGATACGAGAATGTTGAAATAATAAGGCTTCTGGAAGGAATCGTTGACATATACATGCCCGACATGAAATACAGCTCGGAGGAGCCAGCGAGAAAATATTCCAATGCTCCGGATTACTTTGAAAGGTGCAAGGAAGCGGTTAAAGAGATGCACAGACAGGTCGGTGATCTGAAGGTTGATGAGAGAGGGATTGCATACCGGGGACTCATAATAAGACATCTTGTTCTTCCCAATGATCTTGCCGGAAGCGAGGAGATTCTCAGATTCATAGCAGAGGAGATTTCAAGGAACACCTACGTCAACATCATGGCTCAGTACAGACCGGAGGGAGAGGCATACAGATATGAGGAGCTGAACAGAAGAATCACGAGAGAGGAGTTCATGAGGGTTATTGAGATTGCAAAGAAGCTGAATCTTGTCAGAGGTCTTGACAGAAGATACTTATATTTCCTTTAGAAGCTCCTCCAGGAGCTTTCTGCACTCGGGACACAGCTCTTTTGGCTTCATCATTGCCTCCGCAAAGGTATTCGAAAAACGCATAACACAGCTGTTCTGACAGTGATCGAGACCGAAAAGGTGTCCGACTTCGTGAATTGCCTCCTTTGAAATCATCTCAAGAGAGGGAAGACGGTAAAGTGAGAGAATCGCTTCTCTGTAATTTGCGACACCGAAAACAAAGTTCATTCCGGTTATGAAAATATCGGAATCTACAACCCAGAGAGCGAAGTCCTTCGTTCTTTTCCTCTCAAGAATTCTCAGAAGGATTCCGGCATCATACTGATTTCTCTCCGCGTCTCTGGCATTTTCAGGAGGGATCAGATTCTCGCTGAAAACCACTCTCAGAGGATAGGTCGCTTCGAGAGAGCTCTTCAGAGAGTTCAGTATCTCCTCACTGAAACTCTCATAAAAGATTTCAAGGGTAAGCATCCGCAACTTAATTTAAGGAGGTAATATAAAAAACCTCCTCTGATGGATTTCATGGCAACATCGGTTCAGGGACTCGAGGACATCGTTGCCGGAGAGATAGAGGAGCTCACAAACAAAAGAGCTCATCCAGAGAGAGGGAGGGTTGAATTTGAGGGGTCTCTCAGAGAGATGTACAGGGTGAATCTCAGATCGAGATGTGCAAACAGGGTTTTTCTGATTCTCGAAAAGGAGAGGGTGGAGAGTCTTCAGGACATTTACAGGGTTGCAAAAGGAGTGGATTACTCTCAGATCATCTCTGAAGAACAGAGCTTTGCAGTCAGAGCGAAGAGAGTTGGAGAGCATCAGTTCAGAAGTCCTGATATAGCATCCGAGATTGGAAGAGCAGTAATAGAGAGTTTCAGGGATTCTACCGGAAAGAGACTGAGAGTGAATCTTGATGAGCCTGATGTGGAGATACATGCACTTCTCAGAGATGATGAGCTCATCATAAGCGTGAACACAACAGGAGAGTCGCTCCACAAAAGAGGTTATCGCAGGTATCAGCATCATGCTCCGATAAAACCAACTCTCGGAGCCTCTCTGATAAGGATGAGTGGATGGAGTCCTTCGGAATCGCTTCTCGATCCCATGTGTGGCAGCGGAACCATTCCGATAGAAGCGGTTCTCATGGCTCTCAAAGTCAAGCATCAGAGAGATTTTGCATTTGAGAGGCTGAAAATCCATGATGAGGAGCTCTTTAAAGAGGAGCTCAGCAGAGAGGTCTCACCAGAGAGACCGGAAAAAATTGTTGCGATGGACATATCACCGAAGAATGTTGATGGAGCAAGAGAGAATGCTGAATCAGCTGGAGTTCTCGACAAAATAGAGTTTATGGTAGGGGATGCAAAGAGACTGGATGAGCTCATAGACTTCACTCCGGAGTTCGTGGTTGTGAATCCACCCTACGGAATAAGGTCTTCGAGAAAGGGGGCAATAAAAGAGCTCTACGAAAGTTTTCTGTTGTCTCTTGAAAGGATTTCCGATGATACCACTCTCGTGCTGATAACTGCAGCCGAGAAGGAGTTCAGAGAGAGTCTGGAAAAAACGAGAGCTTCTGAAGTTGAGGAAAGATTCGTTCTATACGGAGACCTTCCTGCGAGGGTCTTCAAGGTCATTCTGGGGTGAGCTGATGAGACTCGATGTTCTGCTGGTCCGAAAAGGATATTTTTCGTCGAGACAGAAAGCGAAAGAGTGCATAAAAAGAGGATTCGTAAAAGTGAGTGGAGAGGTCATAAGAAAACCCTCATTCAGAGTCAGGGAGGACTCAGAAATAGAGGTTCTCTTCCGCGAAGTTCCGAGAGGATACTGGAAGCTCAAAGAAATAGATGAGAGAATGGGGCTCTTCTCCGGAGATGAGATTGTTCTCGATCTCGGAAGTTCGGCAGGAGGTTTTATGTTATATGCAAGTGAGAGATCAAGATATGTGATTGGAGTAGAGTTCAGCGAGAATTTCAGAGATGAACTGAAGAGAATTGAGGAGATGAGGGAGAATGTCAGGGTTTTCATTGCGGATGCATTTTCCTTCGACATCGAGAATCTTCCGGAATTTGACCTGATTCTGAATGACCTGACCCTCCCATTCTCCTCCTCAATTCTGGCTCTCAGAAGATTTCTTAAAAAGCTGAAAAAGGGTGGAAGAGTTCTTTTCGTGCACAAAACAGGAGATGGAGAGACGGCGGAGTTTCCGGAGTTTGAAGTTCTCTCCGAGATGACTTCAGAGGACAGGAAGGAAAAATACTATCTGCTGAGACCTCTTGATTACCAGCCATCCCTGTGAATTCTCTCTTCCCTGTATCTGCCCTCTGCTTCTCTGAACATCTCCTCACTCTTCGGATAACCAAGAGAGATCATGCTGAAAACCACGATATCCTCCGGAATTCCGAGAACCTCTCTGATTGACTTCTCGAAATCCTCTCTCGGATATACTCCGATCCAAACAGAACCTATTCCCAGCATTCTGGAAGCTATGAGAATGTTCTGAGTTGCAGCAGAGCAGTCCTGATCCCAGAGTCTGTAGCTGAATCTCGAGAGTTTTGGATCTGCACAGACGACGATTGCTGCTGAGGAATTTCTGAGCATTTTGGCATAGGGGTGCCTTTCGGCAAGTCTCTCCAGAAGCTCCTTCTTTCTCACAACTATGAAATGCCACGGCTGTTCATCAGCTGCACTGGGAGCCTGAAAACCGGCTTTCAGAATCTTCTCAATATCCTCTTCAGAGATCTCCTTCCCGGAGTATTCCCTTATGCTTCTTCTCGTGTATATGTATTTCAAACACTCCTCGCTCATGATATGAGAGTTTATGAATGAGAAGGGATTAAATTTTTTCTGAATGCGGGTTATAAGACCCTTTGATCCGTGGAGAAGTCCTCTCTGCACCTGTCCGGATAAGTTCTCTCTGAATCCCTATACAGGATGTCCGCACAGATGCCTTTACTGCTACTCCTCCTCATACATTCCGAGATTCTTTGAATGCAGACCCAAGAAAGAGCTCATTAAAAAGGTTGAAAAAGACTGCAGCGAGATTGAAGAAGATGCTTTGATCTCGATGAGTAACACAAGCGACCCGTATCCTCCCTTGGAGAGAGAGCTCGAGCTCACGAGAAAGTGTCTCGAGATCTTCAGAGATCATGATCTGAGAGTTCTCATAATCACGAAAGGAGATGTCATTCTGAGAGACCTCAAAATTCTTTCCGAGATGAGAGCTGCTGTAACGATTACTGTTACTTCGCTGAAACTCGACAGGATTCTCGAACCAGGTGCTCCGAGAGCTGAGAGAAGACTCCAGATTCTCAGAGAAATTAAAGAGCACGGCATTCCAGTCGGTCTGAGACTTGATCCCATCATTCCCATGGTCAACGACTCTGAGATTGAGGAGATCATCGCTTCTGCTGATTTCGTTGACCATCTTGTTT
This sequence comes from Candidatus Mnemosynella bozhongmuii, assembly GCA_014361165.1. Taxonomy (GTDB): domain Archaea; phylum Halobacteriota; class Archaeoglobi; order Mnemosynellales; family Mnemosynellaceae; genus Mnemosynella; species Mnemosynella bozhongmuii. The sequence goes on along the minus strand of JACIWD010000074.1, from coordinate 16,389 downwards.
CAAGCACATTCAAACCGAGAAAAGACAGCTGGCTCAGAATTTTGAGATCTTTTCCGGAGATTGCAGAGAGGCTTGAAGACCTCTATCTGAAAGGCGAGAGAATCCAGAGAGCTTTTTACCTTCCCCTTCCTCTGAGAAGGAGACTTATGGAGAGAGTTGCGGAGGTATGCGAAAAATACGGAATTCCATTCGCAACATGCAGAGAGGGCTTTCCAGAGCTTCAGAGTTCAGAGAGCTGTGATGGAAGCCATCTGATAAGATGAGCTCAGAGGAGGATTTTTCTTGCGTTCTCAACTGCCTTCATTGCTTCTGCTCTCTCCTCCTCATCATCCAGAACCTGAAGAAGCTCGTTTATGATTCCGGAGAATATCTCGAAGGCCTCTTTCCTGTCATCCGTCACCGTGAACTCATTTCTGCTGAGCCCGTAAGCACCCCAGAGCTCGATGAAGTAGAATCTCCCATTATCAAATGAGGAGAGGATGAGATCTGTCTCATGAGTTGGAGAATTGAATTTCACAAGCTCTTTCTTCTCATTCACATACGCCTCATATCTGTGCTCACCCCAGCTATGCATGAACTTCGCTTTCATTCCCATTCCCCCTCCACCACTCGTGAGAATCTCATGGCGTCTTCATACATGAAGATGTTGTTGAAGAAAATATAGGCATCCCTGTATCTCATGACCTTATTCTTCAGAACCATGAGGTCCTCATCGGTGTATTTGTATCGATACATCCTCTCTCCCGGAGGAGAGCCGTGAAGTCTGAAATATGCGGGAGAATCCCCCAGAGGATCTCTGAGAAAAGGATCGACGCAGTGAATAAGAGAGAATTCCTCAATGAGCTCCTCCAGAATTTCATCCTTCCAGCTTTCATGTCTGAACTCAACCGCAATTCTCGGAGAATCTCTCCCGGTTCTCTGAAGAAATCTCCTGAGATTTTCAAGAGATTTCTCTGTTGCCCTGAAACTTGGAGGCATCTGAAGCAGAAGAATTCTGGAGTCCAGAGCCTCGCAGATCTCCTTCATCTTCTCGAAAACCTCAAGAGATTTATCAGAGGAGAAACGATCAACATGCGTGATTTCTCTGTTTCCCTTGACCGTGAACTCGAATTCTTCATTCACCTCATCAACTTCTTTCCTCCACCTCTCGCATGTTGAGATTCTCGGAATTCTGTAAAAAGTTGAATTGACTTCAACGGCAGAGAAAACTTCTGCATAAACCTGTAGCTTGCTCATCCCCTCTTTTTTCCCTCTAAAACCGCTCCATCCACAGCATCCAATTCTCAGCATTTCTCCAGAATTTCTGAGAGAGCTCTCTCATAAGCTCTCAGGTCATCCTCGCTGAAGAGGACGAATCTTATCTTCCTTACATTTCTCAGCCCGGGAGCGACTCTGAAAACCGTTCTGAGTGCAACCCTTGAGGCTTCCTCAACGGGATAACCGAAGATACCGGTGGAGATTGACGGAAAGGCAACTGACCTCACTCCTCTTTCATCCGCGAGTCTGAGAGCATTCTCATAGCATTTCGAAAGAAGTTCATCCTCCGGCTTATCCTTCCCATAAACAGGACCGAGAACATGAATGACATAAGAATTGGGAAGTTTGTATGCTTTTGTGATTACTGCTTCTCCAACTTCAATCGGTGCGAGTTTCTCGCACTCCTTTGCAAGCTCCTCGCCAGCAGCTCTGTGAATTGCTCCTGAAACGCCTCCTCCTGGTTTGAGCCATCTGTTTGCAGAGTTCACTATGGCTTCGATGTCCGGTTGAGAGGTGATGTCCCCTTTAACGAGCTCAAGAGTCACACCGGAGATTTCGACCCTCAACCTCTTCAACCCTCGCTCATGACCCTTATTATCTCTCTCGCAAATGCAGGAAGATCATCCGGAGTTCTCGATGTTATCAGCTTTCCATCAACAACGACTTCCTGATCAACATAATTTGCTCCGGCATTGATCAGATCATCCTTTATTGCAACAACTCCGGTTGCGGTGTGATCCTTGATGATTTTTGCAGAGATCATCACCCACGGACCATGGCAGATTGCTGCTATGACCTTCCCCTTGTCATATGCATCCTTCACGAGCTTCAAAACAGACTCGTATCTTCTCAGCCTGTCCGGTGCCCATCCTCCGGGAATTATCAGAGCATCAAAATCATCTGCCGAAACCTTGTCTGCGGTTGTATCAACCTTTACCGGAATTCCGTGCTTTCCGGTGTATTCTTCTGCAGAACCAGTTCCTATGACTGTTATTTCTGCTCCTTCCTCCTTCAATCTTATAAGAGGGTACCAGAGCTCGAGATCCTCATAGTAGCTCTCTGCGAAAATTCCCACCTTCTTACCCTTAAGCTTCATGTTCAGCACCTCTCCTCTATTTTTCATCTTTTAAAATTTAAATATCTTTCCTCAGAGATTCACAAGCTTCTTCCTGATTTTCTCTGAAAACGAGTATCTTGTTTTAACGAATCTTGCCGGCACCGGACTCTTTCTGAAAATGACCTCCTCCCCCTCATCAATCTCCTCTGCATGCTGTCCATCGAGGACAAGAAGAGCCTCTCTTCCGGTTCTCATCACCACAACCCTGAGCTCGCTTTCAGAGGAGATGACCCACGGGCGAGATGTCAGCTTGTGCGGTGCAATGGGCACAACAACAAATGCTCTGACCGAGGGATGAACTATGGGTCCTCCTGCACTGAGAGAATATGCGGTTGAACCCGTTGGAGTTGCAACAATGAGTCCATCCGCTCTGAAGTCATCGAGAAGCTCGCCGTTGAGATATGCTCTGAGCCTCAGCATTTTTGATGGTCTCTCGGTTATGATGACAGCCTCGTTGAGAGCTGGAGGAGTTCTCCTTCCTCCAATCTCCGCGAAAATTCTGCACCTCTCCTCAACCTCAAAATCAGAGGTCAGGAGCTCGACTGCATATTCCAGATCATCAAGACTCAGGTCTGCAAGAAAACCTATTTCTCCCGTGTTGATTCCGAGAATCGGGATGCTGTTCTTCAACCTCTGACAGAGTCTCAGGATTGTTCCATCGCCGCCTATAACGAGAATTGCATCGCAGTTCATTTTCTCGACTTCAACTCCCTCCAGAGAGAGCTTCTCCGCGCTTTCGGGATCTGAAATGAGCTCTGCTCTGTTCCTGAACATCTCAACTACCTTTCTCGCAACGCTCAGCGAAAACTCATCATCCTTCTTCACAACGATCCCTATTCGCCTCATCCTCACAGCAACCCGAGAATCCTTTCATGAAGCTTTCTGTTTGAAGCAACAACACTGATTTTCTCTCTTCGAGAACTTAAATCCATTCCCCTGTCATCGGTCACAACTCCTCCTGCCTCTCTGAGAATAACTGAAGCTGCGGCTATATCAACAATCCTCTGCTTTCCTCTCAGATCAACAAAAGCATCGAGAGCTCCGCATGCAACATAGCAGATCTCAAGAGATGCGCATCCGTAAGACCTTATCCTGTTAACAGACCTCACAATGTTGAGAACTCTCTCGGGTCTTCTCTCATCGGTATAAAGAGAGATGTTTGCCTCTTCAAGCTCTTCTTTACTGGAGACCTCGATTCTCTCTGAATTTCTGAATGCCCCCTTTCCCTCATATGCATGAAATTCTTCGCCGGTTGCGAGAGAGGACACATAGCCAAATCTCTGATTTGAGGAGAGAGATTTTATTGCGATTGAGAGAGAATAGAGAGGAATTCCCCTCACTGCATTGAATGTCCCGTCAATCGGATCAAGAATTATCTCAAGTTCTGGTGGCCCCTCTCCGAGCTGAAGATCTCCAGTCTCCTCGCTGATTATGGCTGCGCTGATGCCCCTTTCCTCAAGCTCCGAGATGACCGCTTTCTCTGCAAGCCTGTCAATCAGGGATGTCTTTTCTCCGAATGCACCCGTTCCAACCTTTCTGCCGAGCTCCTCGAAGCTCTTCTTGGATATCTCCTCTATAACCCTCTCCCTTATTTTTCTGCAGAGTTCAAGATAGTTCATCTTTCCATCCTCCTGATGAGGGACAGAGATCTGAAATAAAGCACTCATCACACAAAGGCTTTCTGGCCCTGCATATCTTCCTTCCGTGAGCTATGAGAAGATGCGATACATCGCTCCAGAGCTCTCTGGGATAGAGCTTCATGAGGTCTTTCTCAATCTCCTCCCTTTTCTTCTTCTCCGAAAGCCCGAGTCTTCTCGCCAGCCTCATGACATGGGTGTCGACAGCTATGCCCTCATTCTTTTTAAATGCATTCGAGAGAATTACATTTGCGGTCTTTCTCCCAACTCCCGGAAGCTTCAAAAGTGCATCCATGGAATCAGGAACCTCTCCGCCAAATTCCTCAGCAATGATCCTGGAGGACTCCTTTATGAATCTCGCCTTGTTTCTGTAGAGACCAACCGAGCTTAGCTCTTTTTCGAGCTCTTCGATTTCAGCTTTTGAGAACTCCTCTGGAGTTGAGAATCTCTGAAAAAGCTTATCAAGAACCCTATTCACCTGAGAATCTGTTGTCTGAGCCGAAAGAATTGCTGCCACGAGAAGCTGAAAGGGATTCTCAAATTTAAGTTCGGTTCTCCTGAACCCGTATTTGTCTCTGAGTCTCTTCAGAATCTCAAGAGCTCTTGACATCGAAAAAATCGAATGATCTGAGAGCTCTTTAACCTTTCCCCTACTCCACTATTCCGACGCAGAGCTTCTCAAACTTATCATGCTGGAGAAGTTCTTCTGCGCTTCCCTCGAAGGCAACCCTTCCGCTTACAAGCACATATGCCCTCTCGCTTATTTCAAGAGCTCTCCTGGCATTCTGCTCAACAAGGAGAACCGTGAGATTGTGCTCATCCCTGAGCTCAATGATTTTTTTGAATATCATCTCTGCAAACTTCGGAGAGAGCTGAGCCGTTGGTTCATCGAGCATGAGAATTCTTGCCTTCCTTATAAGTGCCATTGCCATTGCGAGAATCTGCCTCTCCCCTCCGCTCAGAGTCCCGGCTCTTCTTCTCATGAATCCTTTCAGCTGAGGAAAGACATTCATGGCAAGCTCGAATCTATCTCTGAATTCGCTCTCATCTCCGAGAGAATATCCCGCAATTTTCAGATTCTCCTCAACCGTGAGATTCGAAAAGATGTTATCTGTCTGGGGAAGATAGGCAATTCCAATCCTGGTCTTCTCATGAGGTGGAACTCCTGTTATCTCATCTCCGTTAAGAAAAATCCTCCCGGAAAATATTCGGGCAAGACCGAAGATTGATTTGAGAAAGGTGGACTTCCCGCTTCCATTTGGACCGAGAACGGTCGTTATGCTCCGCTCTCTGATTTTAGCTGAGACATCGAAAAGAATGTGAAAGTCCTTGTATCCGGAATTCAGATTTTCAACCTTCAGCACCGAGATACACCTCCACAACTCTCGGGTCTTCAACAACTTCTTCTCTGCCCTCTGCTATAATTCTGCCATTTGCCATGACATAGATGTAGTCAACATATTTCAGCACGATATCGAGCCGGTGCTCCACTATAAGAAAGGTCATCTCAGATTTCAACTTTACGAATCTGGAAAGTATCTCCTCAGCGAGAACGGGATTCACTCCTGCAATTGGTTCATCTGCTATGAGGAGTTTCGAGTTTCTCATTATTGCTCTTCCGAGCTCAAGCAGCTTGAGCTGACCCCCGCTCAGATTCTGAGCTGGAGAATCCCAGAGATGCTCAAGATTCAGGAATTCAAGTATTTTGAATGCCTTTTCCGCAGTTTCCTCCTCTTTCTTCATCCAGCCCCTTCCAACAGCTTCGAGAACGCTCAAACCATAATCCTCTGCTATGAGGAGGTTCTCAAGAACCGTCATCCTTCTCAGTGGCTGGGGAATCTGAAATGTTCTTGTTATACCCATCCTGCTGATTTCATGAGGTGGTTTGTTTGTGATGTCCCTGTTTTCGAAAATCACCTTTCCGGAGTCCGCCCTGTAAAAACCGCAGATTGTGTTTATCAGAGTTGTCTTGCCGCTTCCGTTCGGGCCGATGATGAGGGTTATGTTATTTTTTCTCGCCTCTATGCTCACACCGTCAAGAGCCTTCACTCCGTCAAAAAATTTGGAGAGGGAGATGGTTTTCAGGACCATAGTCTCCTCAGCACCAGAGAAACTGTCAGAAGTGCCAGCACTCCAAAGAGAGCTTCAAATCCCGGAGTCTCTTTCTCTGTCACCTGAACCTGCGGGACAGATGGTTTTGAAATCCACTCCACAGAGCCATCTGAGAAGTGCCATGTTCCGGCCTTCTCCCACTGACCCTCGGGAGAGACATACCAGATTGCATAGTCTCCGGTTGCCCTGTCATTCCACTCATTGAGCTCTATGTATCCGCTCACAGGCTCCACGCCGTATTCTCCCTCGCTGTATTTCTTCGTGACCTCCGGGATCTTCTCAGCCATTGCATCCGGATCGTAGCTTCCCTTCTCCTCAACAACCTCAACATAGGAGAGGGCAAGAACCCATGCAGCATCATATGCATTCATCGCATACTGATATGGTTCTCCACTCAGACCCTTCTGCTCAAACTTGGCTCTGAGCTGCTCAATTCCCGGACCCTGAGATTCGAACAGCGTGCTCAGAAGAGCTATTCTCTTTGCCTTCTCAGGAGCATCCTCGAGAACCTTGCTGCTCTTTGCTGTTCCATCGCATCCGAACCACAAAATGTTCAGAAGAGGACTGCTTTCAGGAGTCTGGGCAAGCATCGTGGCAACCTCTTCATAGCTGAATGCAACGATTGCCACTTCCGCATTAGAATACCTTTCAAGAGCATCTTTCACAAGACCTTCAAGCTCTGAGATATACGGAGAGAAGTCAGCAGGTAGAGGATTATCCGGATACTCCACATATCCAACCACTTCAATGCCACTGGCCTCAAGCTTTGGTTTAATCGTCTCGTAAAGACCTTTACCCCATGCATTTCCTATGTAAGTTATGACGACTGCCTTCATACCGTAGCTCTTTATCTCTCCCGCAATAGCATCGGTCTGAAGATCATCGGTTCCAACGAATCTGAAGATGTATTTCTTCTCTTCCGGCGTTGTGATTCCAAGAAGTGACGGAAGAGCTGTTGAGGACGGAGAAACTATAATTATCTTGTTTGAGGTAACGTAGTTCTTTACATGTGCAACCTCTCCACTTGCCATGGGTCCAACTATCAGCTTCACACCTCTGGAATAAAGGCTCTGAATTTTCTCAAGAGCTATGTTTGCATTCACCTTCGTGTCCTCATAGTAGAACTTCACCTCATAGGGAAGTCCTTTCTCCTCAAAGTAACTGTTTATGTCCTCCTCTGCTATCATCATCGTATTTCTTATATTCATTCCATATGTTGTCAGAGGGCCGGAAAGATCTACAAGAACTCCGATTTCTATGGTCTCCTTTTCACTCTGAGCGCTCGCAACAGTCAGCGGTGAGAGAACAAGAAGCGCCGAGATTAAAATTGCCAGAACTGCTGTGCCTCTTAGAACCACACTAACATCTCTCATAGTTCTCATGAAATGAAAATGAACGATTCCACCATTTTAATCTTTTCCATCCAGAGGTGCGAAATGTTTTTATTGTATCTCCGAGGAATTTAAAGAAGGTTTTAATATGAGCGTAATTGAGGGTGCCCTGGTTTATTCGAATCTCCTCGCCCTTTTGAGTTTAGGACTCACAATAACATATATCACGACATCTGTTCCAAACTTCGCTCAGGGCTCATTTGCAGTTCTCGGTTCCTACATTGCGGTTACCCTCCTGAGACTTCATGGAGTGAATCCATACCTCTCGATTCCCCTCGCGGTTCTCGGCGGCGGAGCTCTAGGCTTAGCATCATATTTCCTGATTCTGAGACCTCTGATGAAGAGGGATGTTTCTGCTGTGATTCTCATGATCTCCACCCTTGCTCTTGACCTCATTCTTCTGGGTTTAATCGGAGCGTATTCAGAGGTTCTCACAGCTTTAAGCGGGAAATCCACAACGAAATTCATATTCACTCGCTATGATTTCAATTTCTATGGAATCCCGGGAATATTTCTGATTTCAACTCTCGTGATCTCTCTTCTCCTCCTTTTCCTCTTCATTCTCCTCTACAGAACAAGATTCGGAATTGCGATGAGAGCTTCCATGGAGAATCCATCGCTTGCTGAAGTGATGGGAGTTAATGTGGAGCACACGAGAATCTTCTCCTGGGTTCTCTCGGGAGCTCTAGCAGGAATAGCAGGAGCTCTTCTTCCTTTCAGACAGGAGATAGTTCCTGCGACAGGAGGAATAATAATAGTTTCAATATTTGCAGCAAGCATAGTTGGTGGAATCTCAAGCATATATGGAGCTCTTGTCGGAGCATATCTCATAGGTTTCTCCGAATCGCTGATAACATATGGACTGAGTTCTGTTTTCGGAACTTCGATTCTTCTCTACAGCAGAGTGATATCACTTGCAATTCTCGTCATAACGCTTGTGATTGCACCAAAAGGTTTGATGGGACTGGAGTGGAGGAAAATATGGAAATCCTTGCAGTCATCGCTCTCTGGTTCGGGCTCTACGGAATAGTATCGCTGAGCCTGAATCTTGAATACGGATATGCGGGCATCCCCAATTTCGGAAGAGCTCTGGCTGTTCTCATGGGTGCAGTGACCGTTGGAGGAGTTCTGAACAGAGTTCTGATCCTATACTTTGGCGTGAAGGGAACGGACATAATAGATGCAAGCGGAAAGGTGAAGACGATAGCCAACGGCATCATCGCTTCTGAGCCAGCTTTCGGAATCTTTCTCTTAGTTCTCTCGCTTGTTCTCGCAGCTCTCATCGGAGCGATTGCAGGAGCTCTCTTCATCCTTCCAAGTGCAAAGTTAAGGGAGGATTACCTTGCGATCACCCTTCTTGCTATAAGCGAGGTCTTTTCGATGATTGCAAACTACAAAGTTGAGATAATAGGAGGCTATTACGGAGTCTCCATACCGGATGTTCTTGCATTCTGTGCAGGAACTTCAAGAATTTACATCTTCTCCCTCCTCACACTTTTCATCCTCTTTCTCACATATCTCTTTCTTGAGAGAATTGGGAACTCGCCATTCGGAAGAAATCTGAGGGCAATGAGGGAGAACGAGGATGTTGTGAGGGCTTTCGGAAAGAACGTGATGGTGATGAGGATAAAAGCTGCGGCAATAGGTTCCGCAATAGCATCTCTTGCCGGAGCTCTCTACTCCCTCTATTCTGTCAACGTCATAGCCTCTGGCTTCACGAGGGTCGAGTGGACATTCTATCCATTCCTCATTGTTCTTCTCGGTGGATCCGGAAATAACAGAGGTGTTCTCGCCGGAACACTGACCTTTGTTGTTGTGAAGCTCCTTCTAACAACATATAAGCACGAGATTGCAGATTTTCTGAATCTCCCGTTTGAAGCTGTATGGCTTGAGTACATGATGTTTGGTCTTCTGATGTATCTCGTGCTTCTCTACAAACCAGAGGGAATTTTCAGGGAGAGACCCATCATAACAGGTGCGATTAGAAGGGTTCTCGAAATCAGGAAGAACTCTGAAGACTCTCCCCGATGATCCTCTCGAAGACTGAGATCGGGAAGACCTCTGTTATGTTCATCAGAATCTCTCCTCTGAAAATTATGTTGTAGTTTCTGATGAGAGCTCTTCCGGTTCCCTCAACTTCTCTGATTTCAGAATGAAGAATTTCTCTTCTGACCTCAAGCTTATGTTTTCTGATGAGCTTTCCTATCGGCTCATCTGCTCCAAGAAGATCATCTCTGAGCCCTTCCGGAACTCTCCTGAGAGGTATAAGAGAGGTCGCAACTGCGAAGATCTCGCCTCTGGAGAGAATTTCAACCACCCTCAAATTCACCTCATCTCCGGGAGATATCTGAAGTCTTTCCGCAATCTCTTCATCAGCTCTTATCAGCTCTTTTTTCAGAGTTCTTATCCTCGCCTCATCTCCGGTGAGGGCTTCAATGATTGCCGTGACGCTTCCATCGGTTCTGGCAAGAATCTTTATAACAGGGTTCACAATCACATTTCACCACATCATTTAAATAGAGTTTTCTCATAAGAATGAAGCTAAAAGAGGAGGAAAGAGAATGAAGGAGCAGGTTGAAGTCAGAACCCTTAAGGAAGGAGGATATGTTCTGATAGATGATGAGCCATGCACAATCATCTCGATTTCAACGTCAAAACCAGGGAAACACGGAGCCGCAAAAGCGAGGATTGATGCAATAGGAATCTTCGACAATCAGAAGAGGTCGATCGTTCAGCCGGTCACAGCAAAAATATATGTTCCGATTGTTGAGAGAAAAACCGCACAGGTCATTTCAATCTCCGGAGACACGGTTCAGCTCATGGATCTTTCGGATTATTCCACCTTTGAGCTTCCGATACCTGAGGAATACAAGGGCAGCATAGAGGTTGGAAAGGAGATCCAGTATCTCGAGTATGAGGGAAGAAGGAAGATAGCTACAAGATGAGAGATATCAGTCTCGTGAGAAGATAAACAGCGAGAACAGCTGTCTCGCCAGCGTCATATCCCGGGGAGAGCTCAACTATATCCCCGTGCTTTATTTTCAAATTTTCCGTCAATTTCAGGAAATCCCAGGGTGAGATTCCAAAAGCCTCTGGAGTTGAGACTGAAGGCGCATAGGAAGGGTCAAAAACATCGAGGTCAAGAGAAAGATAAACATCATCAAAGCTCTGAAGAATCGAAATAACCTCTTCGGGATTTTCCTTAACCTCTCTTGAAGTTACTGCCGTGACATTCTCGGAACTTCTCGCAAACTTCAGCTCATCCGGATGAAATGTTCTGTATCCAACTATCACGACCTCTCTTCCTGTTTCAGAAATCCTTCTCATCACTGTTGCATGAGAGAACTTCCTGCCCTCGTAGCTCTCACAGAGGTCGAGGTGAGCATCGAAAGAAAGAACGGGAGAATCCGTTACCATCGCAACTGGATATGTTATCAGATGCTCTCCTCCGACAGCAATAAGATGCTTTTTTGGAATTTCCCTGAGAAAATTCTCAACCCTTTCAATCATCTCCTCGGGATCGTCAGAATCAATTTCCACGTCTCCAAAATCGGAAATTGAATATCTGTTGATATCCTCCGCAAAAATGTTACCCTCCCAGAGACACTTTGAAACTTCCCTCATAACAGAGGGAGCAAATCTCGATGTCTTTCTCAGAGTGGATGTCCCATCGAAGGGAACTCCAAAAACAGATATCTCGGCCTCATCATCTCTCAGAAATGAGAAGAACTCGGATGTGCTGAGTTTTGCAGGAGGAGTTAAATGAGAGAGGAGAGGGTGCCACATGTTCAAGCTAAAGCCTCGACCTCAACCGGCTTCTGGACTTCGGGCTCCTCCTCAAGCTCAGTCTTTCTTATCTCAACCCTTCTCGGCGGATAAATTGTCTTCACCTGCTTGTAAATATCCGAGGAGAGCTTTCCGAGAACTACCTCCTGAACAAACTGCTGGAAATCCAGCTCCGAGGCTCTTTTTGCTATGATCTCCTCCATCATCCTTCTTATTGCGTCCTTCCTCGAAGAGTTTATTCTCTTGATTGTAAAGCAAACAGGTTTCACCCTTATTCTGTATCCATCCTTCGTTCTGACAACCACATTGCCGTCTATCCTCGATGTTCTTCTTCTCACGAGACTCCTGAGGTAGTCTCTTGTAATCTCGCTGCCTATGAACTTTGTATGGGCTGTCTTGCCCTTAACCTCGTAGATTTTGAAGAACATTTTGATGTTCTGCTTTGTGAAGTCATTAACGAGCTCTCCGAGAGTGACCTCGACAACCCTTCCTATGAGCTTGTTCGGATCATCAGCAGGAGTCTCTCCAACTTTGGCTCTTCCGAATATCTCCGGAGCCAGAATTTCATACCATTCCTTCAGCTTCCAGCTATCAACACCACGAACTCTTCTCCTTGCCACCAGCTCTCCTCCGTCAGATTTTTTTAAAGAACTTTGAGCTTTAAGGTGAAGATTAGAGGAGAGGTATATAAAATTTTAGATGCATGAGATTTCTGGGTGACCCGGATATTTTCCGGAGCTGATGCTCCTCAGTTAAGCCTCAGCACCATCTTTCGAAAAAGATGTGAGAGAGCATGAGCATTTTGCACCAAACTATGAGCTCGAACAGAGTGAAACAGGAGTTGAGGCAGAGAAGAGCTGTGTGATTTTTGAAAGAGTTTAAATTGCGGCAAAGTATTTAACTTTCATGTGAAAAATTTCAGTTATATGAAATCGCTGGAGGAGATCAAAGAAATCCTGAAAAACCGAAAGGAAGAATTGAGAAGGTTATTTGGCGTTAAAGAGATAGGCATTTTCGGATCCTACGTCAGAGGCGAGCAAACGGAAATCAGCGATGTGGATATTCTTGTGGAATTCGAGAGGGAGATTGGATGGGAAATTGTGGATCTTAAGGAATATCTTGAAAAGCTGCTCGGCGTGAAAGTGGATTTAGTTTCCAAGAGAGGAATTGTTAGAAGACCTTTACTCTGGGAACACGTGAAAAAGGAGGTAATCTATGTCTAAAAAGGGATTACAGATTATTTCTGCACGATATCCTAGAATGTATTGAAAAGATTGAGAGGTATACAGAGAATCTGAGCTTCGAGGAGTTCATTAAAAATGATATGGTCGTTGACGCTGTGATTAGAAATCTCGAAATAATTGGAGAGGCTGCAAAAAATATACCTGAAGATATTCGCTCCAGGTTTCCGGACGGGGTAAGGTAGAGACGGAAACCCCATAGAACCTCAGACATCCAGAGTAACCATGACCAAGCAAAGGCAATTACAAAAATAGTCACAGATTTCGACCTTCTGATATATTTTGTTTTGCCATTACAGTTCCTCTTTTCATACCTATGATTTGCCTAACGTTCAGGTCGTATGCGACCGTTCCGTTGTGTATGGTAGGCAATAAGAACAGCGTGGATTTAAACCTTATTGCCGTGGTGGGGGGTCGGGGAAACACAACGGAATGCGGTTGCCGTGGGCGGAGCGCATTCGAACCTGTTAGTTGTCGAGCAAAGTGAGAGCCTGCAAGGCGTGGTCAGAGTGAGCGTTAGCGAACTGAGAATTTGCGAGGTAAATTCATAATTTTTCCCAGGGTTCAATTTCTCCCTCAATTACTTTGAACAAAGGATGAACATCAATCTTCTTCGTGTTTTTGTCTCGTCATATTTTTCCTTGTCTCTTAATTTTAATTTGTTTAACAAGTGCTGAAACTCATAAGCTACCTGCCCTTTAGTAACCGGTATTACGCCGTTCATCTTCACTTTCTCAATTTTACTTTCATCAAAATTATACCCTCTTCTTTCCGCTTCCAGGAGAATTTCATAAAGATGCGCATTGATGCAAGCAATTGGATCTTTTGATTTTTTAAATCTTTCAAGCTGTGGGTGATTCCTGTATCCTTTAGTTTTTCCTTCCAGTATTTTTTAGCGAGCAAACCCTCTCTCCAGACTGCAACGAGTCCTTTTGCATCTAAATATTTTGAATGAATTGACCATAAGCGCATTTTATCACCTCCTATTTGGTATGTAAAATGGAATAATTAAGAATGCTTGCAAAACTGAACCCAGAGCAAATGTGGAAGCAACATGCCTGCGGTCCAGGAGATATCATAGCTGCAAGAGAATATTTTTATGGACGAGAGATTAAAAAGAGAGATACTGGAATTCATAGAAGAAAAATCCATCGCAAAAGAATAACTGGAGAAAACTTAAGCTCATTCTTTTTGAAATGCTGAGAGAATGCTAAGTGCAACCTTCAGGATTCGAGAATCTCCCTGATCTTTTCAACAAACATCCTTGCCTTTTCAACAATCTCCTCAGCGAAATCCCTTTCAGGCTCTGCAAACACCTCGTACGTTCCCGCAATTCTTGCATCAAATGCCTCGCTCAGAAACTTCCCGTACTTCCTATCAATTATTCCTTTTTCAACAATTTCCTTTCCAAACATCCTTATAACACCAACATGAGTTTTTGCCCTGATTCCTTTTCGCAGAAAGCAATGCCTGAGCCGCATGAAATATCGCATAGTAAGCCCTGTCAATTGCAGATCTTAACCTTCCGGTAGAGAGAAGCTCTATGGCATCGCTTAAAAACTCATCCGCGAGCTCCAGCTGCCTGCGCACGAATTCCTCTGAAGATTCCCTCTCTTTCATAAAGCACAACACCTTCCTCCAAGATGCTCTCAGCAAAAGGAGATTTCAGTTCTATGAGCCTGAGAAATCTCTCCTTATCAATGAAGAAAAACGATAGGAGAACATCATACTTGAGGTTGACGTCATAGGCTATGTCATAAATTCTCTCCCTTATTTCCGCATGATCCGTTATCACAAGAATATCTATATCCGAATTCTCGTCTGCCTCACCTCTCGCTAAAGAACCGTAGAGGATAATAGCGTCTATTCTGTCACCAAGTTCTTCCACGGCTCTGTTCGCGAACTCCTCCAAAGCCTCTCTGTATCTCCTTCTCGTTTCAAGCATATCTTGTATTTTGTTGTTCACGCTTAAAAGCGTTTTTTGCTCCTTGACTTAGACCTGCCTGTTACCGTATCAGAAATGGACACGTCTACAAGCTATAAGCATGGGCCCGTCCTCCGCGATTATGTCAAACCCCTCGAATTTATCTTTCTCAACCCCAAGAGCTTCCATGATCCTGCGCAACCCTGTAAGGAAGTCGAAGAATGATGAGGAAATCGCAGGCTTGTTCTTTTCTTCAAAACCCGCAGAGCGAAAAGGTTAATAAACATGGGCCCGTCCGGATTCGAACCGGAGACCTCCGCCGTGTCAAGGCGACGTCATAACCAGCTAGACCACGGGCCCGGTACTGCGAGAGAAAATTACATCTACCCACATTTTAATTTTTCCCTTTGAGCTTGGCATGAAGATCATACCTCTCGCCTCGGAATCGATGGGAACAAGAAGCATGGCTACATTCATAAAAACAGATCTCGGAATCCTCATTGACCCCTCTGCATCTCTTGCTCCAAAAAGATATGGACTTCCTCCGCATGAAAAGGAGCTGAAGACGCTCGAAAAGCACTGGAGAAGAATTAAGAGTTACTCGGAACTTTCCGAT
Organism: Candidatus Mnemosynella bozhongmuii; assembly: GCA_014361165.1. GTDB lineage: Archaea > Halobacteriota > Archaeoglobi > Mnemosynellales > Mnemosynellaceae > Mnemosynella > Mnemosynella bozhongmuii. The sequence goes on along the minus strand of JACIWD010000074.1, from coordinate 1,308 downwards.
GTGATTATAGTTACGCACTATCATTACGATCACCATTCCCCGCTGACACCCGAGATATACGAGAACAAGGTTGTTCTCCTGAAGCATCCTGAGAGGAACATCAACAGAAGTCAGAAGTTCAGAGCATCGAGATTTCTTGGTGTGATTTCGGAAAGAGCAAAATCCATCGAATTTGCGGATGGAAGAAGTTTCACTTTCGGAAATACCAGAATTCGTTTCTCCTCTCCTGTTCCGCATGGTTCATCCGCAAAACTCGGATTTGTTCTCGAACTCTCCATCTCGGATGACTCCAGAACTGCTGTCTTCACAAGCGACATTCAGGGAGCTCCGCTCATTGAGCACATCTCCTTCATAACAGAGAGCTCACCCGACATCATAATCATGGACGGTCCCATGAGCTACATGCTCGGTTATGCATTCTCCGAGGAGGACATGAAAAATTCAATTGAGAACATAAGAAGGGTTGTGGATGAGACGGATGTGAAGAAATTCGTGCTAGATCACCATCTGCTTAGAGATCTGAACTGGGAAAAGCATCTCGGAGAGCTCAGAAAAAGAATTTTAACGGCAGCAGAGTTCAGAGGAATGAAAAACAACCTTCTTGAGGCGAGAAGGAAAGAGTTATTTGGAGAGGGATGAGTTCTCGTATTTCTCTATGATCTCTGCAAAAGCACCGAGAACTTTCTCCATCTCCTCCTCGCTCAATCTGTATGTGCTGAGCTTGAAGTATCTTGTCAGCCCGGGTTTTATCCCCGTAATTCCCCTCTCTTTTAGCTCCCTGTAGAGGAAGAACCTTCCACCTTTTGCTCTCTTTGAAATCTCGTAGAGCTTCTCGGAGTGGAAGAACATGAGATCGTGATTGTGGGGCTTCTCCCCGAGCTGAAATATCCCGAGTTTCTCCATCCTTTCAGCAAAATCTCTCGCCTTCTTCACCTCTTTCTCCCACTCCTCAACTCTCTGAGAGACATGGGGAAAGGATGCCATGAGGGTTATGAGAGGAAGTCCTCTTGAAGTGCATCCGAGAAGTTCAACCTCCTTGTTTTTAAATTTCTCAGATTTTCTGAAAACGACTGAAGAGAATTCTTCAGAGACTCCGAGAACCCCGATCGGTCCGGAGGATGCCATTGATTTGTGGCCGCTTCCAACAATGAAATCAGCTCCAATCTCATCTGCTCTGACAGGCATTCTGCCAACGGAATAGGCGCAGTTCAGAAGAACAGGAACGCCAAAATCATGAGCAAGTTTCACGATTCTCTTCGCATCCGGAAGATTTCCATAGTTCCCGTCAGGATATGTCAGGAGAAGAAG